>NZ_JBGOOD010000029.1:0-62331 GCF_041439475.1 Vibrio sp. 1S139 | reverse complement strand
ACAGATTACACCGCAACTTACTTTCTCTTCCATACACCAGAAATCAGCATAGCTCATCTTAGTACCTGGCAGCCCAAATGACGCTCAAGAAAATATTGAGTCTGATGTAGAAATTCCACGAGCAACAAACGTAGTTGAGGCGATGGCAGATGGGGCTATGTCTGGACTTCGTATTGCCGTTGCGGTGGGTGCAACACTTCTTGCCTTTATCAGTGTGATTGCAATGCTGAATGGCTTGCTAGGTATCGTTGGCGGCTGGTTTGGCGTAAACCTAAGCTTCGAACTTATCCTAGGTTATGTGTTTGCACCCGTTGCATGGCTGATCGGTGTGCCGTGGTCTGAGGCTGTGGTTGCGGGCTCATTGATCGGTAACAAGATTGTCGTGAACGAGTTCGTGGCTTTCATCCAACTAATGGATGCTAAAGAGGCGCTAAGTGAGCACTCACAAGCGATCGTAACTTTCGCTCTATGCGGCTTTGCTAACATCTCTACCATGGCGATTCTTATCGGTGGTTTGGGCAGCTTAGTTCCAGAGCGTCGCTCTTTCATCTCACAATATGGCTTCAAAGCAATTTGTGCAGGTGTGTTTGCTAACCTAATGAGTGCTGCTATTGCTGGTGTTGTACTTTCTCTATAGTTAACTGATCATGACTTTACTCCCCCTATAGTAAAGTGACTGATTAATCACAATAATATTCGGTTAGCGTGAAAAAGAGAGCCTATAGTGTAAGAACGTAGGCTTTCTTATTTCATTGAATAGTTTGTACCACAGGGTGTGGTGCAAACCTTTTAGGGGCACAAATGGATTTGTCGATTACTTCTTCTTTGGCGTTAATTGGACTCTTGTCTTTAGCTTGTCAGCAGCTCGGCTGGCGTTTACGTCTTCCCGCCATTCTCCCTCTCCTTATCGTTGGCCTATTGTTAGGTCCCGGCCTGAATATTCTAAATCCCGATGCCATTTTCGGTGATGTGCTGTTTCCTATGATCTCCTTAGGGGTTGCCATCATCTTGTTTGAAGGAGCATTGACCCTAAATTTCAAAGAAATCAGAGGCCATGGCCGGATGGTGACTCACCTCGTGAGTTTCGGCATGTTGATTACATGGGCGTGTATCGTGGTGGGGGCATACTACTTTGTGGACTTCAGTTGGCCGTTAGCCGCACTGTTTGGTGCATTAGTTGTGGTAACTGGCCCTACGGTAATCGTGCCCATGCTTCGCAGTATTCAGCCTAAATCTTCGTTAGGCAGTATCTTGCGATGGGAAGGGATAGTAATTGATCCGATTGGCGCTCTGTTTGCGGTTCTCGTCTACGAGTACATTGTTTCTTCTGCCGACCCTACCGGACACGTTCTGTCAGCTCTGGGCCTGACGTTAGTCATAGGTTTAGGCTTAGGGATCATCGGTGGCCATTTGATTGCCAAGATGCTGCAAGGGCATTGGGTACCGCACTATTTACGTAATGTGGCTGTGCTGACGCTAATGTTGGCGGCGTTCTCGTTTTCTAATGATCTGAGTGAAGAATCGGGTTTATTAACCGTGACCATCATGGGGATCTGGCTTGCCAACGTGAAGGGCTTGGACATCGAAGACATCATCGAATTCAAAGAAACCCTGACCGTGTTACTTATTTCTGCGTTGTTTATTCTGTTAGCCAGTCGACTCGATTCGGGGGCTTTCCTTTCGATAGGTTGGGGCGGTATTGGGTTGCTAGCGGTGGTTATGTTGGTGGCTCGCCCGTTAAGCGTGTGGATCAGCGGGATCGGTACGGATCTTAATTCGGCGGATAAATGGTTTTTGAGTTGGATGGCACCTCGCGGGATCGTAGCAGCCGCGGTTTCTTCTCTGTTTGCGATAAAACTGCAAGAGAAGCAATTGATTGAAGGCGCAGATCTGCTCGTGCCCATGGTGTTCTTAGTCATTATTGGTACGGTTGTGATTCAGAGCTTAACCGCGAGCTGGTGGGCGAGAAGGCTAGGGGTCACTCAAGAGAAAGCGCAAGGGGTTATCTTCTTTGGCGCCACTCACTTTGCAAGACAATTTGCCAAGGTGCTAGCCACACACAACATCAACAGTGTGCTTGCTGATACTAACTGGGAAAGCATTCGCTTAGCTCGTATGGATAACTTGAATGTTTACTTTGGTAACCCAGCTTCAAGCCACGCGGAAAACAATTTGGAACTCGATGGGATAGGGCGTGCGATGATCGTCTCGCCTTATCGTCAAACCAACCCGTTAGTCAGCATGCATTACCAAGACGAGTTTGGTGCCAATAAGGTGTTTGAGCTTGAATCGTCAGAGACTAAGCATGAAAGACATCAAGTGAGCCGCAATGGCAATCGAAGTCTGTTCTCGGAAGGGATTACCTATTCTAAGCTTAACTCACTGATGGCTCAGGGTAGCCAAATTAAAAGTACAGGTTTGACCGAGGCATTTGATTTAAAAGAGTTTAATGCTTTGTATCCTAAAGCCATTCCTCTTGGGGTGATCACTGGCGGTGATTTCCGTTTAATGACACAAGGATCTGAGTTGGAAAAACTCATATCAACGGAGTGTGAGCTTATTAGTTTATTACCGCCTTCTGAACAGACGGAAAAAGTTGAGAGTCCAGATAAGTAGCAACGAGCGCTTCATCAAAAGCGAGTCACCCCGTTTTAAAAACGAATAGCTAAGTACCAAAGCATCAAAAAAGCCGCAACGTTCATCACGTTGCGGCTTTCTAATTTATTTATATGCGCTGCGGACTATTTCGAGTGAAATTGCTCACAAGCGATCATGGTGTTCTCGATTAGGCTCGCCACCGTCATTGGGCCAACACCACCCGGCACAGGTGTGATGAAGCTTGCGCTTTCTTTCGCTACGTCGTATTCAACGTCACCCACTAGTTTGCCAGATTCCAAACGGTTGATACCCACATCGACCACAACAGCGCCTTTCTTAATCCAAGCGCCAGGAATGAAGTTAGGTTTACCAACGGCAACTACAACAACGTCTGCTTGACGCACGTGACCTTCAAGGTCTTTGGTGAAGCGGTGACATGTTGTCGTCGTACAACCTGCTAGAAGAAGCTCTAGCGTCATTGGGCGACCTACGATGTTTGATGCGCCAACCACAACCGCGTGCTTACCACGTAAGTCGATGTTGTAACGGTCAAGCAGCGTGATGATGCCTTTTGGCGTGCAAGAGCGAAGCTTAGGCATGCGCTGAGCCAAACGGCCGACATTGTAGGGGTGGAAGCCATCAACGTCTTTTTCTGGCGTGATACGCTCAAGAACGTGAGTGCTATCAATGCCTGCTGGTAGAGGCAGTTGAACAAGAATACCGTCGATCTCTGGATCGTCGTTCAGTTGGTCTACAAGTGTTAACAATTCGTCTTCTGTCGCAGTGGCTGGCAAGTCGTAAGATTTAGATACGAAGCCAACTTCTTCACACGCTTTACGCTTACTTCCAACGTAAACCTGAGAAGCAGGGTCTTCACCCACTAAAACAACCGCTAGGCCCGGAGCGCGTAATCCAGCTTCAGTACGAGCTTTTACACGTGCAGCAACTTCGGAGCGAACCGTTTGAGAAATTAGCTTTCCATCAATATTTTGAGCAGTCATGAATTTCCTTAGTATTGATATTCAAGTTAGTGGCTGATGTTTTTGGCGCATTATTCCAGAAAATCTTTTTGATTACCATCAAGCAAACGTTTGCTTTGGTCTATTTTCCAACACTTATATGTTTGTTGGCCTTTTTTTACCCACTTAGATCAGAATGTTACATAAAGCCGTTGCTTTACTGATTCGAATTCGTATAATTCGTTCCTGTAGCGCGCCCTTAGCTCAGCTGGATAGAGCACCTCCCTTCTAAGGAGGTGGTCGAAGGTTCGAATCCTTCAGGGCGTGCCATTATTTAAAGAAACCCGATAACTCTCCGAGTTGTCGGGTTTTTTGCATTTTACACATCATAAAACACTTCTTTTCAAGCGCGACTCATTTTCTTCTGTTATTCGTTTCATTCGGCTTATGTAATAGAAAGTTAAAATTGTTCGTTTTTTGGGGTTTACATCATTTGGTAATAAAGCCACTATGAATTCACGAAGAATAGACAAGTAAAGCTATTAGCCAGTCGGTTTAGGAATCAAACCTTCTGCTCAATAGCTGATTTAGAGGAAGTAATGGCAGGAAACAGTATCGGACAACATTTCCGCGTGACCACGTTCGGAGAAAGTCACGGTATCGCACTAGGATGTATCGTAGATGGGTGCCCACCAGGATTAGAAATTACCGAAGCAGACCTTCAAAGAGATTTGGATCGTCGTCGCCCTGGTACTTCTCGCTATACAACGGCTCGTCGTGAAGCGGATGAAGTGAAAATCTTATCAGGTGTATTTGAAGGCCAAACTACGGGTACTTCTATTGGTCTATTGATTGAAAATACAGACCAACGCTCTAAAGACTATTCCGAAATTAAAGACAAGTTCCGCCCTGGCCACGCTGACTATACGTACCATCAAAAGTACGGTGTGCGTGATTACCGAGGTGGTGGTCGTTCTTCAGCTCGTGAAACTGCAATGCGTGTTGCTGCAGGTGCAATTGCGAAGAAATACCTAAAACAAGAATTTGGTGTTGAAATCCAAGCTTACCTTTCTCAAATGGGTGATATCTCAATTGATAAAGTGGATTGGAACGAGATTGAAAACAACGCTTTCTTCTGTCCAGATGCCGACAAAGTACCAGAATTTGATCAACTGATTCGTGACTTGCTAAAAGAAGGCAACTCGATCGGTGCGAAGATTCAAGTGGTTGCGACTAAAGTGCCAGTAGGCCTTGGTGAGCCAATCTTTGATCGTCTAGATGCTGACATCGCGCACGCTCTAATGAGCATTAACGCTGTGAAAGGTGTTGAGATTGGTGATGGCTTCGATGTTGTTAATCAACGCGGTAGTGAACACCGTGACCCATTAACTCCAGAAGGTTTCAGCAGCAATCATGCTGGCGGTATCTTAGGTGGTATCTCTACTGGTCAAGATATTGTGGCAAGCATTGCGCTTAAACCAACATCAAGCATCACTGTACCTGGTGACACAATCACGAAAGATGGTGAAGCAACGCAGCTAATCACGAAAGGTCGTCACGATCCATGTGTTGGCATCCGTGCGGTACCTATTGCAGAAGCAATGCTGGCTATCGTGCTGCTTGACCACTTGCTACGTCATCGTGGTCAAAACTTTGGTGTGACAACTGAAACGCCAAAAATCTAATTCTGCTTCTTTTTATTTAGAATAGAATTGATAGAAACAAAAAAGGGTTGCTTCGTAATGAAGCAACCCTTTTTCACATTAGCAGGATTATTCGTCCGGTTAGCGACTATCGTCATTAAAGACAGCTAGCAGCTAAAGGCTCTTAATCTATTAATGCACTGAGCTTTCAGGATCAAGCTGGAACGAAGGCAAACGCCATTTGAATCTTACAGCCGCCATGCGCAGCAAGTAACCAACTACAAGCGTCACAATTGTCGCCGTTACGTCGTTGATGCCAAGCTCAAGCAAACATAGGTACAAACCTGAAGCGACAAGTGCGACAGACGCGTATAGCTCTTCATGCAACACTAATGGTGTTTGACGACAGATAAGGTCGCGCAGCAAACCACCAAAGACACCGGTGACTAGCGCAGACACCATACAGATCATTGGGTGAAGACCCATGGTCATCGCTACCTTAGTACCAATGATACTGAACACGATAAGCCCTAGTGCATCCAAACGAATGAATAGCCCTTTGAGCTTGATAACCCATTTAGCCAGTCCGGTTGTAATAACACCTGCGATACAGGTGATTGCCAGATACTGCGGGTTTTCAACCCAACCTAAAGGGTAATGGCCAAGTAAGATATCTCGTACTGTACCGCCGCCAATTGCCGTTGCACTCGCAACCAACATTACACCAAACCAATCCATTTTTTGTTTGCCAGCACTGAGAGCGCCGGTCATGGCTTCTGCCGTGATGCCAATGATATACAAAACACTTAGTAGCATTGCTGTAGCTCTATAATATAGGTCTATAAACTCGAGTCTTATAGGCCTTAGGGATATAAAATGAAGCGCGAGTGTAGTAGTAAAAATGCTTGTTGACGAATGAATATTTGTACCGTGAATGGGCGTTTCAGATTAGCTAAACTAATCATTCACCTTAAAGTGGTGTAATCTGGGAATGGCAATCGATTGTCACTGCAAAGTATAATGGCGAACCCGATGTCATTACGCTTGATAGGGCTTTACCGAGCGCTGAAAAAAAAGCAAAATGCCCCAGTTATTTTTACTTAAATTTGATTTTATGACACACCAATACTCAGACATTATCGATATCTTCAATCAGACCTTTTTTGAAAGCTTTAATACCAAACTAGAGCTAGGGGCTGATGAGCCGATCTATTTGTCTGCTGATGATACTATCCCACACCATCGAATCGTGTTCGCACGTGGCTTTTACGCCTCTGCACTCCATGAGATCGCACACTGGTGCGTTGCTGGGCCTGAGCGTCGTTTACTGGAAGATTTTGGCTATTGGTATGAACCTGACGGTCGAACGGAATCGGTTCAAGCTGAGTTTGAAAAAGTAGAAATTCGCCCACAAGCGTATGAATGGATCATTGCGATGAGCGCAGGCTTTCCTTTTAATGTCAGCTGTGACAATCTACACGGCGATTTTGAGCCAGATCGTTTGGCCTTTATGAATAAAGTACATAGCGAAGTTATGGGTATCTTTGAAGTAGGCTTTCCGCCTCGCGTGAAAATGCTCTCTGAAGCATTACGCAGCTTCTACGATGTAGAACCTTTATGTGCTAGCCAATTTATTGTGAAATAAGAGAATATTATGATTATCGAATTTGAAGAAAAACTACTTGAAGTAATTGATGCTCGCATTGAAAACGCATCAGACGATGAACTGTTTGCTGGTGGTTACTTACGTGGTCATATTTCTCTTTCAGTGGCTTCATGTGAAGAAGAAGGCATTGAAGATGTGGCTGAAGTAAAAGCTCGTATTGAACAGAGCCTAGACGACGCTCGCTCTGAACTAACACCAGCAGACCGCACTATCGTTAATGACCTTTGGGTTGAGCTACAAAACCAAGCTTAATCTCGATGTATTAATACTATCCGCTCAGTCCCTTCCTTTCCCATTTTGCTGAGCGAACTGGTTTATTTGAGACTCGTTCGAAATTTTTGAATGAGTCCGTTCATTTCTTGTGATGGTTACATTTTCTTACTACGTTATTCTAATCCCACTTAACGGAATTACAGAAAGGTCACATCATGAAAGTTATCGCATTTGGCGCAAGCACAAGTTCTACCTCAATCAACAAAACACTAGCAACTTACGCAGCAAACTTGATTGAAGGTGCTGAAGTAAAAGTCCTAGACATCAACGATTACAATGTTCCTATGTTCAGTGAAGACACTGAAAAAGAGATTGGCCAAGCGGAAGGTGCTCAAGCATTCCTACGCGACCTAGCTGAAGCTGATGCGTTTGTTATCTCGTTCGCAGAACACAATGGTCACTACCCAGCAGCGTATAAAAACCTATTTGACTGGGCGACACGTATTGAGCGTTCAGTGTTTGGCGAGAAGCCGGCGGTTTACCTAGCGACTTCACCGGGCCCTGGTGGCGCACAAACGGTACTTGGTGCAGCGACAGGTTCTGCACCTTACTTCGGTGGCAACGTGCAAGCGTCAGTTTCAGTACCAAGCTTCTACGATAACTTTGATTTTGAATCTGGTTCTATCAGCAACGAAGAGATCGTTCTACAGATTAAAGACGCGGTTGCTAAGCTGTAAATACAGCTTCGTTTAGAACATCAGTTTAGAGCAACACGAATAACAAAAAGCCCGAGCGACACAATGAACTCGGGCTTTTTAGCTTTTAACTTATTAGTTTCAGATATTCAGAAATTTCAGATGTTCAAAATAGCTGAACTAGAAACTACGGCTTTGATTTAGAATGCTTGTCAGCAACCCATCCAGCCGTTAATGCCTTACCTTTACGCAGTCTGCGTACCCACATTCGACTTGGGTGAATCGCCTCAAGCACATCAACAGGCAAGGGCAGCGGATCGCCACAGATCTGTGATGCTAATACTTCAGCCAATAATGGTGCAGAGCTCAAACCACGTGAACCCAGTCCGATAAAGCAATAAAGGTTAGGGAAGCTTGTTACCGTTTCTACATCCTCAACCGAGTCACGCTGCGGGTTGAAGTTGTGGAGATCTTGGTACTGCTCCTTAATGGCTTCAAAGTCACCAACGTTTCCGACAAACGGAAGGTGGTCACGGCTTACGCTTCGGATACCTTGGCGCGCTAAGTTGTCACTGGTATCGACATCTTTTGTCCATGCTTGGTCTGGTAGTGACCCATGTAGGCGCTCGCCATTGTGCTGCTGAACCTCAATATTAAATTCTTGGTCGATATTGGTTTTGTCGTAGTTCGCACCAATACAGTGATGACCATTGTTGGGGTTCTGTGGCGTCAAATAGCCATCAAAGCACAACACGGTTTTTAGCTGGCTGAGATTTTCCGTGGTCGGAATATGGCTCACTTGGCCTTTAACCGGAGTCAGTGGTACTGGCTGAGTTTGTTCAAACTGAGTGAACTTGTGTCCGTTTGCGACAACTACTTGGTCGTGCTTGGTTTGAATCTCACCTTGAGGTGTATCCATCGTCAGTATCCATTGTTGTTCAGCTTCGAGCCACTCAAGTTGCGTTACTTGATGTTGATAGTGCGCGCTTACTTGGTTGTTCTCTTCTAACTTGCTAATCAAGCCTTGAGTCAGTTGCAGAGGGCTTAGCCAACCACCTAGCGGAAAGTAAACACTCTCTTTATCGACGGGTAAGCCAATCTTTTCGTTGGCTTGCTCTGGCGATAAACGCTGAATCAGGTCGGTGTGGAAGTTGCCTTCCAACATGCGGTTGAGCTTTTTAGTGGAGCCTTGATCCCACATCAAGATGTTCACGCCACACCAACTGTGATCAAATTGAATAGACTGAGTCGCTTGATTAATAAATTGACGAGCAAACAGTAATCCCGGGCCAAACACGCGAGACACGTTCGAGGTCGCTTCGCTTAATAGCGGGTAAATCGCACCTTGGTTGTTACCTGAGGCATTGCCCGCAGCTTGTGGATGTTCACAATAAAGGGTGATGTTTTTACCACGACGGCTTAGCGTTTTGGCTAATGCAGCACTGGCGACACCACCACCAATGATCGCAATGTCTTGGGATTCAGTGTGTTGAGCGAGGCCATACCAAGGTTTGATGTTGGTGTGAGCGTGCTTTTCGCCAAGTCGGCCGGCGATCATTTCTCGCTTAGTACCAAAGCCTTTGACCTTTTTCATTTCAAAGCCAGCTTCAATTAAGCCACGGCGAACAAAGCCAGCAGCGGTGAAGGTGGCGCAGCTACAATCTTGCTTAGCGAGCTTAGCCATGCCGTTGAATAGGTTTTGATTCCACATCTCTGGGTTCTTGCTCGGAGCAAAACCGTCTAAGAACCAAGCATCAACCAAACCTTCACGCGGGGTTGGTACGTTGGGCATGCAATCTTTAATATCGCCAAACCACAAATCAAGCGTGATAGCACCGTCGCCCAGCACAATGCGGTGACATTCAGGTAGAGCAATAGGGTAGTGTTCTTGGAGTTGCGTCGCATACTCGGCTAATTCTGGCCACGATTGGTGTGCTTTGATCAGATCCTCTTTATTTAAAGGATATTTTTCAAAACTGATGAAATGTAACTCTTTGGTCATCGCTTGTGGGTTATCTTTAAGAAAAGCATCGAACCATTGCCAAACTGCAAGAAAGTTCAAACCTGTGCCAAAGCCGGTTTCAGCAATCACAAAGCGGCGTTGTTCATGTTCAAGCCAACGCTCTGGAAGGTGGTTTTGCTTTAAAAAGACGTAGCGAGTTTCTTCTAAACCGTTAACATTGGAGAAGTAAACGTCGTCAAATTGGTCTGAAACTGGCGTGCCAGACTCATTCCATTCCAGTTCTGCATTAGTAATTGAAGTCATAAAATCTATCATTTTGTGATTTGAAGCGATATGTTGGTAGGGATTGTACGAATTTCTAGGAAAGCTGACCACTTTTGTTAGGCTTCTTAGTTATCATCTAGCTGAATTTAGAATTATAGGAATGTCACATGAAACGAGTCGTAATCACCGGTATGGGTATTGTTTCAAGTATCGGTAACAACGTCGAAGAAGTTTTAGCATCACTGAAAGAGGGTAAATCTGGTATTACCGCTTCAGAGCAGTTCAAGGAAAATGGCTTGCGCTCTCAAGTATGGGGTAACCTAAAAATGAACCCTGCTGACCATATCGATCGCAAAAAAATGCGCTTTATGGGTGATGCAGCGGCATTCGCTTATCTTTCAATGGAGCAAGCAATTGCTGATTCTGGCTTAACTGAAGATCAAGTATCTAATGACCGCACGGGTATCGTTGCGGGTTCAGGTGGTGCTTCATCTCTAAACCAAGTAAACGCGGTAGACATCATCCGTGAGAAAGGCGTGAAGCGCGTTGGTCCATACATGGTTCCACGTACAATGGCTTCTACGGTTTCTGCTTGTCTAGCAACTCCTTTCAAAATCCGTGGTGTGAACTACTCTATGAGCTCTGCATGTGCGACATCTGCACACTGTATTGGTCACGCAATGGAGCTTATCCAACTTGGTAAGCAAGACGTTGTATTCGCTGGTGGCGGTGAAGAACTGGATTGGTCTCTGACTATGATGTTCGACGCAATGGGCGCACTTTCTACTAAGTACAACGACACGCCAGAGCTGGCTTCTCGTACCTACGATGCAGACCGTGATGGTTTCGTTATCTCTGGTGGCGGCGGCATGTTAGTTATCGAAGAGCTTGAGCACGCTGTTGCTCGTGGCGCAAAAATCTACGGTGAAATCGTAGGCTACGGCGCAACTTCAGATGGCTACGACATGGTTGCTCCTTCTGGTGAAGGTGCGGTTCGTTGTATGAAGATGGCGATGCAAAACGTTGATGGCGTTGATTACGTGAACACTCACGGTACTTCAACTCCAGTTGGCGACGTTAAAGAGCTAGGCGCTATCCAAGAAGTATTTGGTGGCAACAGCCCAGCAATTTCTGCAACTAAAGCGATGACAGGTCACGCTCTAGGTGCTGCTGGCGTACACGAAGCTATTTACTCAACGCTAATGCTAGATAACGGCTTTATCGCTCCAAGCATTAACGTTTCGAACCTAGACGAAGCTGCTGCTGGCCTAGACATCGTAACTGAAGCTCGTGATCAAGAGCTAACTACAGTTATGTCTAACAGTTTTGGTTTCGGCGGTACGAACGCAACGCTAGTAATCAAAAAGTACCAAGCTTAACTTAAGCTTGAGTTACAGAGACAAGGTTAATCGTTAAAGGGTTGCGCTAGTGCCGATTCAACACGCACAGGTCACCCAGTAATAATGACCATCAGAACAAAGTTTTTAGACGCAGGTTGGTAAACGTGTTTTTTGAACATAGTTTTTAAATCTGGGTTTAGAGATTGAAAGGTTTCCAGAGCTTGACCAGTACTGACTTTGGTTAGTACTGGTTGAACAGACGCAAGACTCTGTCTCCTGGAGAGCGAGATAGGATCCTTTTGTTCTGGATGTTTGCCCGATTGTTTATTCAATCGGGCATTTTTCGTTTTAGCCGTTTGAGATTTGGGTATGGAATCTTATGCCTGTTGTTTGTGCAGACTCAGTGATTCAGCCCTTTATTTATAATGTATTCCAATTGCTACTCGACACCGTGTGTGGAATTTTGCACAATCATTTCAATTCACATTTAGGTCGATAGACCCCAACAAAAGTACTCGCCAAATGAAAATCTTAATCGACGAAAATATGCCTTACGCTGAAGCGCTTTTTAGCCAGCTAGGGGAAGTGACAATGAAGTCTGGTCGCACACTTACTGCTGACGACCTAGTTGACGTAGACGCATTGATGATTCGCTCTGTTACCAAGGTAAACGAATCATTGATCAGCAAAGCCAATAAGCTGAAGTTTGTCGGTACTGCGACGGCTGGTATGGACCATGTTGACCAAGAATTGATGAAAGAGCGTGGCATTTTCTTTACTGCGGCGCCTGGCTGTAACAAGGTGGGTGTTGCTGAGTACGCATTCAGTGCGATGATGGTGCTTGCGCAACAGCAAGGCTTCTCTGTTTTTGATAAAACGGTTGGTATTATCGGCTGTGGTCAGGTAGGTAGCTACTTAGCGAAGTGCCTTGAAGGTATTGGTATCAAAGTTCTGCTGAACGACCCTCTAAAACAGCAAGAGGGTGATACTCGCGAATTTACTGAGTTAGAGACTTTGCTTGAACAATCAGACGTTATTACATTACACACGCCAATCACTAAGACGGGTGAGTATCCAACGCATCACTTGATCAGTGAGCAAGTGCTGAACAACTTACGTGCTGATCAAATCCTGATTAATGCAGCTCGCGGTCCTGTGGTTGATAACCAAGCGCTAAAAGCTCGCCTGCAAAAAGCCGATGGTTTCACTGCAGTGCTTGATGTGTTTGAGTTTGAACCTGAAGTCGACTTTGAGCTTCTTCCGTTACTCGCTTTTGCAACGCCTCACGTAGCGGGCTACGGTTTAGAAGGTAAAGCGCGTGGTACCACGATGATCTTCAACAGTTATTGTGAATTTTTAGGTACTGAACAGCGTGCGTATGCAAGTGACTTATTGCCGACAGCGCCTGTACCTCAAATGAAATTAGATAGAGCTTGGGATGAAGCAACACTGCACAATTTGACTCAGTTGATCTATGATGTGCGCAAAGACGACGCCTTATTCCGTCGCAATATCGTTACGCCGGGTTCTTTTGACAAGATGCGTAAAGAATATTGGGACCGCAGAGAGTACAGTGCAGTCGAGTTAACGGGCGACGAATCTTGTAATTTAACGCCGTTATCTAAACTCGGTTTTATGGTAAAGCCAACTTTATAAAAGAGAGAAACAATGAGCCAAGAATTTAATATTGCTATTTTAGGTGCGACTGGTGCGGTTGGTGAAACCATTCTTGAAGTACTTAAAGAGCGTAAATTCCCTGTCGGTGAAATGCACTTACTAGCAAGTGAACGTAGTGAAGGCAAAACTTCCCGTTTTAACGGCAAAACAATACAAGTACAAAACGTAGAAGACTTCGATTGGTCTCAAGTACATATTGCGTTTTTCTCTGCAGGTAGCGAGCTTTCAGAGCGTTGGGCTCCAATTGCGGCTGATGAAGGTGTGGTTGTCATCGATAACACATCACGCTTCCGTTACGAATACGATGTTCCTCTGGTTGTGCCTGAAGTGAACCCTGAAGCGATTGCTGAGTTCCGTAACCGTAACATCATCGCGAACCCTAACTGCTCGACTATCCAAATGGTAGTAGCGCTAAAACCAATTCACGATGAAGTGGGCCTTGAGCGTATTAACGTTTCAACTTACCAATCTGTGTCTGGTGCAGGTAAGCCAGGTATCGATGAGCTAGCGGGTCAAACGGCTAAGCTTCTTAACGGTATGCCAGCTGAAAACTCAGCGTTCTCACAACAAATCGCTTTCAACTGTATTCCTCAAATCGATGAATTTACAGAGAACGGCTACACGCGTGAAGAGATGAAGATGGTTTGGGAAACTCAAAAAATCTTTGCTGACTCTTCAATCACAGTGAACCCGACTTGTGTCCGCGTACCAGTATTTTACGGTCACGCAGAATCTCTACACATTGAAACTCGCGCACCAATCGGTGCAGAGCAAGTGGTTCAGCTTCTAGAGAACACAGAAGGTGTTGAAGTATTCCAAGCGCTAGACTTCCCAACTCAAGTTCGTGATGCAGGTGGTAAAGACCACGTAATGGTTGGTCGTATTCGTAACGACATCAGCCATCACAGTGGCGTAAACATGTGGGTTGTCGCTGATAACGTTCGTAAAGGCGCAGCAACAAACGCAGTTCAAATCGCTGAAGTTCTGATTCGCGATTACTTCTAAGCTTTATTGCTTTGATAAAAAAGCCTCACTCTTTAGTGGGGCTTTTTTAATCGATTAAAAATATTGTTAGTCAAATTGTGTGAAATTGCTGCGAATATTGTTGCTGCAACACATTTTTTGTTTTCATCTCTATAGTTTTACGTCATTTATCCGATATATTTAATAGATCATCACTTTTCCGAATTTAAGCACCTAGCTGAGCCTTTTATGTTTCAAATTTTCAAGCCGTGGTTAATGCCTTTTGCCTTTATCATTGCGACTCAGATTTCCGTTGTTCGTGCAGATTCCATTCGAGTTGTAGGGCCTAATGGCCAGATACAATCAGCGCCTACGTTTTCAGAACCACTTCAAAGAGCGCAATCAAATAGCGCTGAGCCTTCACGTTTCTATGGTCCAACTCGCGGCTCAGAAACATTGTGGTCTATTGCCTCAAAGTTACGCCCTGATAACTCCGTTTCAGTCCAACAAACTCTGTTGGCTATTTATCGCTTAAACCCACAAGCGTTTGAAAACCAGAATATCCATAGCCTGCTGCCTGCGAGCAATCTACGCGTGCCTTCTTTAGAGCAAGCACGTGCAAGCTCGACGCAGCAAGCTATCAACATCATGAACTCACATCTTGCTAAGCTTGATGCTCCTGCAAGTAAGCCTGTCGCTTCAAAACCCAAAGCGCCGAGTTCTGATGCAAAAAATGTTACTCCTGCTAAGCAAGTAAGCACTACTGAAACTGCTAAAAAGCCATTGTCTCCAACTCAATCATCTCTAGCTCAATCTGCACCAACCCAAGAGATGAACAAGTTAGAGAAGCAGCTAGAGCTTTCAGAAACTGAACTGCTGTCACTTGAAGAGAAAAATCACCAACTTCGTTTGATGTTATCGAATGTTCAATCGGAAGTGGATGAGCTAAAAACAGAGCTCAGTGATGAAGACCGCATTCGTAGCGAAGTGGAAAAGCTGCTTGATGAAGAGCGCAGAAAGAACGCCGAAATTGAAAAGATGGCACCAAGTGTCATGGACGAACTGTTATCGAATGGTTGGTTAGTGGCGGCTCTTGCGATTATTCCAGGTCTGCTCATTGGTTTGATCGTTGTGATGCTGTTAGGCCGTCGTTCTAAAAATGATGAGCAACAGCAGACGACTCAAGAACAACCGCTCCAGCCAGAACCAAGTACCGTTGCACCTATTACATTGGGCGACGAGATGGACGACCTTAACGAGCTGTCTTTAGATGATGACTTGTTTGGTACGGAAGATGACGCCAACAAGCTGTTTGACGATCAAGCGCTAGCCGAAGAGGATGATGTCTTTGCTGGTTTAGATGAATCTGATCTCGATTTCAATCTAGATGGTGAAGACGATGACCCATTTGCTAGCATTGGCGAAAACGGTGATTTAGACACCAACTTCGACGATCTAGATTTAGACAGCAGCAACGGCATTAGTGTTAATGGCGAAGAGAAAGCGCTTGGCCTTGAAGAGATGGAACGTGCGCTAGACAAAACAGCGGAAAGCGCCGTCGATACTGATGATGTCGACTTTGATCTTTCTGATGATAACGCAATGTCTGCTGATGACATTGAAGCTTTACTATCTCAAGAGTCTGAAACTGAAGATCTCGGTTCCAACGAGCTAGACCAATCTTTATTAGATGATCTGTTTGCTCTTGATGACGAAGATGACGACAGCTTCGATATTGATGCTCTGATTTCGGAAGAGCAAAGTGATTCGCCTTCTAGCACTGAAACACCAGCAAGCGATGATTTTGACATCGATGCGCTTATCTCTGAGCAACAAAGTGAGACTAAGCCTGTTGATTTGAGCAATGACGATTTTGATATTGATGCTCTAATCTCTGAACAACAGTCCCCTGAGCCAGCTTCACCGACAGCGAATGATGATATTGATGACATCTTTGCCCAAGTTGCTGCTCAGAACGATCAAGCGAATGACCCTTTCAACCTCGATAGCGACGATGAGATTGCCACTAACCTAAACAGTGGTTTGGCGTCTGATGATGATATCGAAAACATTCTGTCTCAGTTCGATAAGCCCATCGTAAATGAAGAACCTCAAGACAGCGTTGATCTGCTTGATGAGCAACTGGCAGGCGATGACGTAGACCTAAGTAACTCGACAGACCTTCTTGATGAGATGCTAGGGGACGATTCGGATGATGAGTCTGAAAGCGAACCTCTTGGCTTTGATTCTCTGTCTGAGCTTGAAGAGCTTTCTGGTTTATCGACCGATGATGACCTCAACATCGCAGAAGACAGCACGGAAACCTTGGATGAATTAATAGGTGACTCTGACGACGATGATTTCGAACTCGACGCCGAAAGTACCGACTTATTGGATGATTTCCTTGATAGTGAATTGTCAGATGATGAGCTTTTAGCGGATGCATCAAAATCAGAATCTCTAGACCCATTTGATGACTTACTGACAAGTGGCATTGAAGACGAGCTTGAATCTGAAGATAAGACGTTTGATAAAGAGTTAGACGCAGCCTTTGGTTTGGACAACGCCAATGAGGAGCCTGAAAAGGACTCAGACGTTGAGCTTACTCCGTTAACCTCTGAAGGTGAGCCTGAGCAAGATCCGGACATTAGTGAAACACTACAACCTGAAGTCGTTACTGATGAATCGTTAGATTCGGAACTGATTCAAGACAGCGCTGACGTTAAGCCAGAAAATGATGAAGCCTTTAATCGTGATGGTTTTATCGATGATTTGTTCGGTGTTGCACCAGCAACGGATGCTTTGCTTGATGATTCGCTAGAAACAACAGACGAAGCGTTGATTGATGAGTTAATGACTTCTGATGACAATGATTTGTTGTCAGCAATAGAAGAGCCTGTTGAACCATCAATTGAAAATACGGTTGAATCAGAGCAAGCGCCTCTTTCAAACAGCAACGAAGTATCAGCGCAAGAAACCGCATCATCGGTGGAGGATGATAAATTGGATATCGACTCGCTGTTATCTGAGAATTCTGATTTTGATAAACCAGATTTTGAAGAGCGAGTTCAAGAAGAAAGCGCACAACAAGAATCTGAGCCGAAAGGAACCGACGTCCAAGAACAGCGTGAAGACATTGCTGCTAGCTCTGAAGAGCAAGCTTCGCCATCCTCTTTAAATGATATCTCTGAAGATGATGAAGAGACGGTTGAAGACTGGCTAGCTGAGGCTATCGACGATGTAGAGTCGCCAGCTAACGTTACCTCTGATTTTGACTTTGAACCGAAAATCCAAGGTAGCGATCAGCTTGAAGATGTCGTTGAATCCTTGCCAGAGCCAGAGCCAGAGCCAGAGCCAGAGCCAGAGCCAGAGCGTGCTGCAAACATGCCAGAGATCATTCCAAATGAATTTGGTGTGCCAGAAGACGATGATTGGCTGATTGAAGATGAGGCGTCTGAACCAGAAGCATTAGCGGAAACTGACGTAACACCAGAGCTAGTGACACCTGTCGCTGAACCGAAAGTTGAAGCTACACCACAAGCGGAAGTAGCAGAACAAGCTGAAGTTCTAGGACAAGAAGGCGAAGAAGAATTCTCGTTTGATGACTTCGAATTGCCAGAGTTTAATGAAGAAGATGCACTAGCGGAAGCTGATGCTGAATCAACACCAGAACCAGTAACGCCAGCTATTGATGCTCAACCAAGTGTTGAGCCTCAAACTGAAGCCCAAGTTATAGCTCAGGCGCAAGACGACGAAGAGTTTTCGTTTGATGATTTCGACTTACCAGAGTTTAGTGAAGAAGACGCACTAGCGGAAGCTGATGCTGAATCAACAACAGAGCCAGCAACGCCTGCTATAGACTCTCAATCAAGTGTTGAATCGCAACCTACCGCTGAGCCTCAGTTAGATGCTGCACCACAAGTTGAAACTGCGAAACCAGAAAGCGAAGAAGAATTCTCGCTTGATGACTTCGAACTACCAGAGTTTGGTGAAGACGATGCGTTAGCGGAAGTGGTGAGTGAACCAGATGAAGCACAGTTAGAGCAAGACTTAGCGCCTGACACAGAGAAGTTCGAGTTCGATGACCTTGATCTTCCGGAGTACGATGAAGAAAGCGCAAAAGCAGACTCTGTTTTAGATGATATTGAGCAAAGCAATGCCGAGCCGGTGGCGGAAGCCCAAGGCGTAGAGTTCGATGAGTTTGATTTACCGGAATATGGTGAAGATGAAGCCATCTCTGATGCGTTTGCTGAGAAGCCAACACCACTGACTTCTTTCAGCCCACAAGGCGAAGAGCAAGATGCGTTGCATGATCTGTTCTCAAATCCGCAGAGCTATAGTCAGGCTGATGATTTCTCGAATGCTGAAGACTCTGAACCGGCTGGTTTTGCACAGCCAGAACAATCACTGAGCGCGGCTTCAGAGCCAAACTCAACGCCTGCAGCGGTTCAAGACGAGCCACTAGAAGGCTTTGATGACTTTGATGAGACAGCATTAGCTGAGTTGCTTTCTGAAGATGTTCAAGACTCTGTCGACAACATGTTCGATAAGCCATTGGACGCAACTTCGATTGATAGCGCAGGGTTAGATATTGACGCCATGCTTGAAGTCGGCGGCGAAGACTGGAAAGGCTTTAACCTAGCGCCAGAACAACAATCGAGCATGCATAATGATGTGCCTGATGACCAACAAGAGATTTGGGCATCGGCTGAACAGCAAGCTGAACCGAAAATCAAAGAAGAGAATTGGGCTGAACAAGACAATCTAACCGAATCAGGCAACAGTCGTGATAAGCAGTACATGACGATTGATGAGCTAATGGCTCAAGTCGAGCAAGAAGGTGAAGAAGTCATTAATCCAGACGATGAAGAGCTTAAACTGGATGTGGGTCTTAACGAATTCCCTGATGTTATCGGTGATATTGGCAATTATGATGTCGACAGCAATGCAGAAGCTGCGGGTAAGCTTGATTTGGCCAAAATCTACATCGAGATGAGTGACTCGCAAGGGGCAATTAAGCTTCTAGAAGAGGCAATCGTTGACGGCAGCGATGATATTCGTCGAGAGGCAAAAAATCTTATCGATACGTTAAACGGTCAATAAATTTACAAATCAGAAAGGGTAGCGTTGGCTACCCTTTATTTTAAGGCGATACAGAGCGCTATCGTTTCATTTGGTTTTTCAACAGCATCGTCTCGGTCGATGCTGATTGTTTATTGAAGTTTTAGCCCCATCCTATTTGGGCTAGCACTGATTTCCGTATATACTTCTCGCCCATTTTCAAAGAGAACAAGAACATGAAAATTGCTTTAGGTATTGAATATAACGGTACCCACTACTTTGGTTGGCAGCGCCAACGAGACGTGAAAAGTGTCCAAGAAGAATTGGAAAAGGCTCTTTCAGTTGTCGCGAATCACCCTGTAGAAGTTATGTGCGCAGGTCGTACAGATGCCGGTGTTCACGGTACGGGACAAGTCGTTCACTTTGAAACTAATGTCGATCGTAAAATGGTGGCATGGACAATGGGCGCGAATGCCAACATGCCAAAAGATATTGCGGTTCGTTGGGCGACAGAAGTGAATGAGGATTTCCATGCTCGTTTCTCGGCTACTGCCCGCCGTTATCGCTACATTATCTTTAACCATGCACTACGCCCAGGCATTTTGAATTCAGGTGTGAGCCATTATCATGGTCATCTTGATGAGAAAAAAATGCATGAAGCGGGTCAGTACTTACTTGGTGAGAATGACTTCACTTCGTTCAGGGCAACACACTGTCAATCTCGTAGCCCATGGAGAAACATGATTCACTTGAACGTGACTCGTCATGGACACTACATTGTGATCGATATTAAAGCGAATGCGTTTGTTCACCACATGGTGAGGAATATTACGGGTAGCCTTATTGCCGTAGGTAAAGGTGAGCAGAAACCAGAGTGGATCCAGTGGCTTTTAGAAGCTAAAGATCGAAAAGTAGCCGGCGCAACTGCAAAAGCGGAAGGTTTGTATCTGGTGGATGTTGATTATCCTGAACATTTTGAGCTACCACGAGAGCCGATTGGTCCTCTATTTTTACCGGATAATTTGAACTAAATGTGAGACTTAGGTTCAAAAATTATTACGGTTTAGTGCGTAAGATAGTCCCAGAAAATAGGTACAACCAGTTTTTTATCTACAGTCGCTGTTTTATGTGCTTTAATTCCCACGCATAATTCCCAAATTTATTTCTTTCGCAATCAAGCGGAAGAATCGAAACAAAAAGGTCTTCCATGAGTTGGCTTGAAAAGATTTTAGAAAAAAGCAACATCGTAACATCTCGTAAAGCGTCTATCCCTGAGGGTGTTTGGACGAAATGTACTTCTTGTGAGCAGGTTCTGTACCATGCTGAACTAGAGCGTAACCTAGAAGTATGTCCAAAATGTGACCATCACATGCGCATGAAAGCACGTCGCCGTCTGGATACATTCCTAGACAAAGGTGAGCGCGTTGAACTAGGTGCTGATCTTGAGCCACAAGACAAACTGAAGTTTAAAGACTCTAAGCGTTACAAAGAACGTATCTCTACTGCTCAAAAGAACAGTGGTGAAACTGACGCTCTGATCGCAATGAAAGGTGAACTGCTAGGTTTACCAATCGTAGCGTGTGCTTTTGAATTCTCATTTATGGGTGGTTCAATGGGCTCTGTTGTTGGTGCTCGTTTTGTGAAAGCGGTAGATGCGGCTATTGAGAACAACTGTGGTTTAGTTTGTTTCTCTGCAAGTGGTGGTGCTCGTATGCAAGAGGCATTGATGTCTCTAATGCAAATGGCAAAAACCAGTGCTGCTCTAGAGCGTTTATCTGCGAAAGGCCTACCGTTTGTTTCAGTAATGACTGATCCAACAATGGGTGGTGTTTCTGCGAGTTTGGCAATGCTTGGTGATATCAACATCGGTGAGCCAAAAGCGCTTATCGGTTTTGCTGGACGTCGTGTAATCGAACAAACTGTACGTGAAGACCTTCCTGAAGGTTTCCAACGCAGTGAGTTCCTACTAGACCACGGCGCTATCGACATGATCGTTGACCGTCGTGAGATGCGTCAGCGAGTTGCAAGCCTTGTTGCTAAAATGACCAACCAGCCTTCACCATTAGTAGTTTCTGTGAACGATTCACCGAATGAAGCTACTTATGAAGTACCAGAAGCGCCAGAAAAAGGGTAAAGTACCTTCTAACAAACCTACTTAATCATGGTTATGAGTTAGATGAGTCAACAACCTATTCCTCAAGCCACATCCTCTTTGGAGATGTGGCTTGATTATTTATCAAACATCCACACAAGCGCTATTGATCTTGGATTAGACCGAGTTCAGGCCGTCGCCTCTAAGGCAAACCTCACCAAACCTGCTCAACACGTTATTACTGTTGCCGGAACTAATGGCAAAGGCTCAACGTGTGCACTAATGGAAGCTATTCTGTTGGATGCTGGTTACTCAGTTGGTGTCTACAGTTCTCCTCACTTAATTCGCTATAACGAACGTGTTCGTATTAACGGCCAAGATCTATCTGATGAAAAGATGGTTCAGTCTTTCAATTTCATTGAGAAAGAGCGCGGTGAGATCAGCCTTAGCTTTTTCGAATATGGGACTTTAGCGGCGTTACGTGCTTTTCAAACTGAAGCGGTTGATGTTGTGTTATTAGAAGTGGGTCTAGGTGGACGCCTAGATGCGACGAATATCGTTGAGCATGATGTTTCTGTGATTACCAGTTTGGCTGTCGACCATGTTGATTGGCTAGGTGATGACATCAATGTGATTGGTTTTGAGAAAGCCGGTATTTATCGTAGCGGTAAGCCAGCTATCTGTGGTCAACCTAAACCACCAGCTACGGTTGATGCTCATGCTGATGACATTAAGGCTGAGTTCTATCAGGTGGGTATTCAATACACTTATGATGTAGACGGCGATACGTGGAACTGGCGTAGTGGGGCATTCCAACTAGAATCACTGCCTATTCCAAGCCTGCCGCTACCTAACGCAGCAACAGCATTGATGGCATTAGGTACTTCAGAACTTAGCATTAGCGATGTGAACATCGTTAATGGCATGAAGAACGCACAGCTACCTGGGCGTATGCAGAAAATTAGCGAACAACCCGTGATTGTGCTTGATGTTGCGCACAACCCGCATTCGGCTGAATACTTTGCGCAGCAAGTAACAAAGAAGTATGCAGGCAAAAATTTACACGTTGTAGTCGCCATGCTTCATGACAAAGATATCCCTGCGACATTGGAAGTATTAGCACCAATCACAACACATTGGTACCCAGCTTCGCTGAACGGCCCACGAGCCGCAACAGCTGCTGAATTGTGTCAAAGCCTACCTCAAGGCGTAGAGCAGCATTCAAACCCTGTAGCAGCGTTTGAAGCGGCTTTAGCTTCTGTTAAAGGTGACGATGTTGTACTGGTGGTCGGTTCTTTCCATACTGTGGGTGAAGTATTGGAGCATTGGCAGAAAAAAGGAAACTAAATGGCAAGTAAATTCCAAAGCCGATTAGTCGGTACCATCATTTTAGTGGCCATTGGTGTGATTGTATTGCCCGATGTGCTGGATGGTAAGAAGCTCCACTATAAAGAAGAGTTTGCAAGCATTCCGATTAAGCCAGAGCTTGATAGTAATGTAGAAGTTTTTGAAGTACTCGACCCTGTTGAAGATCAGATTGCACTGCCGGATTCTCCGGTTGAGCGAGTGGTTGAAAGTGGTGTTGATAATTCAGATAAGCAAACTGCGTCGGCTTCCAGTAACAAAGAAGCGGATAAAGTGGCAGTGGTGGTTAAGCCAGTACCGGAAAAAAATGAATACCAAGACAGTGCTTGGATTATTCAATTGATGGCTTTGAAGAATGCTGACAACGCAAAAAACGTTGTTAAGGATTTACAAAAGCGTGGTTACCAGGCTCACACCAAGCAAGAAAAAACGTTTACGCGAGTAATTATTGGCCCGGATGTCTCTAAATCCAAACTTGAGCGACAAATTAAGGAATTAGAAAAAATTACGGGTTCAAAAGGCCAATTGCTCAAATTTAAACCGTTAAATCCATAAGAAAACGTTTGCGTCAGCATTTTTTCTGTTAAAATGCGCGCCAACTTAAGATGAAGAATTCATGAATTGGTTAGATTTTGTCATTTTAGGCGTGATCGGCTTCTCTGCCGTGATCAGTTTAGTTCGCGGTTTCGCTAAAGAAGCGTTATCACTTGTTATTTGGTTTGGAGCATTTTTTATTGCTAGCCAGTACTACGCTAAATTAGCCATGTACTTCACCAATATCGAAGATGAGATGTTTCGAAACGGAACTGCGATAGCAGCATTATTTGTTGCAACGTTAGTTGTCGGTGCCTTAGTTAACTATGTCATCGGTCAGCTAGTTCAGAAAACAGGCCTGTCGGGTACAGACAGAATCCTCGGTGTCGTCTTTGGCGGCTTACGTGGTGTTCTGATTGTCTCTGCAGTGTTGTTTTTCATGGATGCGTTTACTGCATTCCCAAGTTCTGAGTGGTGGGAGAATTCGCAGTTGGTTCCGGAGTTTAGCCGAATCATTGCGCCGTTCTTTGAGCATTTACAAGCAACATCTAGTTTCTTATCTGGCGCGCTTTAGCGCCAGTTAATGTCGAAAATCGAGGATTAGGACATGTGTGGTATTGTTGGAATCGTGGGTTCAACACCTGTAAACCAGTCTATTTATGACGCTTTAACGGTATTGCAGCATCGTGGCCAAGATGCCGCTGGTATTTGTACCATAGAAAGCAATCGTTTCCGTCTGCGTAAGGCGAACGGTTTAGTTAAAGATGTTTTTGAAGCAAAACACATGCAACGCCTCCAAGGTAACGTGGGTATTGGTCATGTTCGTTATCCTACAGCGGGAAGCTCGAGTGCTTCTGAAGCGCAGCCTTTCTACGTAAACTCTCCTTTTGGTATCACGTTGGCGCACAACGGCAACCTAACGAATGCAAGTGAAGTTCGTGAGAAGTTGTTCGAAAAAGACCGTCGTCATGTCAACACAACCTCTGATTCTGAAGTTCTACTGAACGTATTGGCTCATGAAATCGATACTGTTAAAGGTAATGTGACTTCAGAAGATGTGTTCCGCGCCGTTGCAAACGTGCACCGTATTATTCGTGGTGCTTACGCCGTAACGGCGATGATCATCGGCCACGGTATGATCGCATTCCGTGACCCACATGGTATTCGTCCATTGTGTCTTGGTAAGCGTGAAGTTCAAGGTAAAACAGAGTACATGGTTGCGTCTGAATCGGTAGCACTCGATGCTGTTGGTTTCGACTTCATGCGCGACGTAGCACCAGGTGAAGCTATCTACGCAACGTTTGACGGTGAGCTTTTCACTAAGCAATGTGCAGACAACCCACAACTAAACCCATGTATCTTTGAGTTTGTATACTTTGCACGCCCAGATTCATTCATCGACAAAATCTCGGTTTACAGCGCACGCGTTGAGATGGGTGAGATGCTTGGTATGCGTATTAAAGAAGAGTACGCAGACTTAGACATTGATGTAGTTATTCCAATCCCTGAAACATCAAACGATATTGCGCTACGAATCGCTCAAGCGATCAATAAGCCATACCGTCAAGGTTTCGTGAAAAACCGCTATGTTGGCCGCACATTCATCATGCCAGGTCAGCAACAACGTAAGAAGTCGGTTCGCCGTAAGCTCAACGCAATTCGCTCTGAGTTTAAAGGTAAGAACGTTCTTCTGGTTGACGATTCTATCGTTCGCGGCACAACATCAGAGCAGATCATTGAGATGGCTCGTGATTCTGGCGCAAATAAGGTCTTCATGGTTTCAGCTGCTCCAGAGGTTCGCTTCCCTAACGTTTACGGCATTGATATGCCGAGCGCGACAGAGTTGATTGCTCATGGTCGTGATAACGAAACGATTTGTAAGCAGATTGGCGCAGACGCCTTGATTTTCCAAACGCTACCAGATCTGATTTCTGCAGTGGGCATGGGCAATCAAGACATCTCTCGTTTTGATACTTCTGTATTTAACGGCGAGTATGTAACGGGCGATATCGACCAAGTGTACCTAGATTTCCTAGACTCTTTGCGTAATGACGACTCAAAGGTTCAGCGTGAGATTCAACAAGATCTTGCTAACTTAGAGTTACACAACGAAGGCGCTTAACTAGCGTTTCGTTAGTCATACAGAGTTTCGCTAGCGATACAGAAAATAAAAAACCAGAGCATCGGCTCTGGTTTTTTGTTTATAGAGAAGGGGATTGACCTTAATGAATGTGGTATGCGATCACAAAATCAATAAACAATCTCACTTTCTCTGGTAGATGGTCTTTGTGGTTATAAAGCATGTAAATATCACGAGGGTTAGCGCTCCAGTCTTCTAAGACTTGCACTAAGCTGCCATCTTCAATGTATTCACGAATCATCACGTCAGGCATCAGGGTGATACCTAGGCCTTCTGAGCACGCTTGTCTTACGACATTAAGCGCATTGGCGTTGAAACGGCCTTTCTCGCTATTCACCACCGTCTCTTCATTCGAATTACTCAGCTGCCACTTAATCAGCGGGTAGCCTTTGAGTAGCGAATGGTTCGCTAGCTCTTCAGCATGGCTTGGAGCTGGGTTCTTCGCTAAGTACTCAGGGCTCGCGATAAGAATATCTTTGACTTCACTGATTTTTCGAGCGATTAGGCTTGAATCACGCTGAGGGCCGACTCGGAAAATTACGTCCCACTCCGTTGGATCCAGCTGATCCGCTTGGTTGTTCATCATCAGCTCAATATTGATATCAGGGTATTGAATCATGAATTCACTGAACATTGGCATCATCATGCGCTTGGTCAGGTTTGAGGGTGCCGTAATACGAATCTTACCGGAAGCGCCTTTGCACACGTCAGTTAACTCTTCTGCAGTAGAAGAGAGACGTTGCAACAGCGGAGAGCATTCATTGAAGAAACGTTCGCCTGCCTCTGTTAAAGAAAGTTTACGCGCGTGTCTATTGAGAAGCCTAAGGTTCAAAGAATCTTCTAAGGCTTGGATGCGTCGTGTGATGGTCGCAACCGGAATCATAGTCTTGCGCGATGTTGCGGTGTAGCTCCCATTTTCAACGACGAGTCGAAAGAGGTTTAAATCATCTAATTTCATAAATCCAGACACATTTGTTTACAATCTCATCTAATTTATACGTAACAGTGAGATCAATGTTTGCGTTACGTCAACTCGTTGCACTATTTACAAGTATTCCAACCCTCGTCACGAATTACCAGTAAAGAGTGCAAATTTGTGTATTTAGCATTTTATTACTAAGTTTTATATTAGTTCTTAGAACAGATAACAATAATAATTCGACTTAGTTTTGTGAGGTTATAGATTATGTACAAAACTCACAGTCAGCCAGTAATGACCTCGGCTCAGGAAGTAATTAACCAAAAATGCGTGATGTTGGTTGATGATGATCCTATTTTTCGCCGTATAACCAGCGCGTACCTAGACAAGGTCGGTTATAAAGTGGTTGAGGCTGAAAATGGACTGGACGCTTTGCAGAAACTTAGAGACTCAGCGCCAGATTTAATTGTGTGTGACTTATCAATGCCAATACTTGATGGCATAGAGCTTGTGGAAGAGCTCAGTTTAGAGTACCCGTCACTGCCTATGATCGTTGTGTCTGGCACTGATGATATGTCTGACGTGGCGAAAGCCTTGCGATTTGGTATTAAAGACTTCTTGGCGAAGCCGTTAGAGGATCACCGTCACCTAGGAAGTGCGATTGCGAATACATTGACAGATTCGTTCGATAACATTTCAGACCAACGAGATTTTTCGAGCCAATGGTTCTGTGTGGATGATGGGGGAGAGATCCCTGAAGACCAAGAACTGCATTGGCACCTGAATTACCTTCAAGATAACCCAAGCGCAGCAAAAGACTTACTGCATGCGCTGCTTCCAGAGAAAGATACGCGACAAGGCTCATGGCGTTGCAGTTACCGGTTACTGCAATCAACAGAGATGATGCCACTTGTGTTTGACTATGCGTGGATGATGAACGGGCAGTTTGCTTTTTACCTCGTCGATTCATCGTCGTCTGATAATGGCGGCTCCGCGACAACATTGTTAGTGAGAGCGCTGTTCCACGATTACATAAGAAACAGAAAAGATTTTAATGTTGATCTCAAAGATATTGCTGAAATCTTAGAGAAGGGGATTCGTTGCTCTAAATGCTCCACCCCAGTGAATGCCTTGTTTGGTGTTGCTGACCTTGCCGAGGGAACCATCTCCATTTTGCCTGCGGGTCTAGACGGGCAATGGTCGAATGGTGAATTGAATCAATATATTGCAGCAGGTGAGCGCTTGGGTGAGAACTGCAAGAAGAACTTTATTACGCGGGACCTTCCGATCGAACAGGGCTGCCAACTGTCGTTGAGCCTACTTGGAGCGGCAAGTTTTAGTTTAGACATACACCAAGGGTCTACTGATTAACCCTATATTTCCTCGGTTTTTGTGAATAATTGATTAAGGTATAGTTGCGCAAATGGTGTGGCTATGCCTTTTTTGTTAAATGTCGATTTAGCAAAGCGGGTTTGGTTCGCCGGATACTTACCTTCACTAACAAAAACAAGAAGCAATCATGGCAGATAACAAAGACTTTCAAGACCCGTTTAATGTATTCTACTTTTTAGGATTTTTAGCCGCATTTTTAATGATTCCATTGCTACCAGCAACACTTACGTTGATCCGTGTATTCAATGGTTACGCAACATTCTAGTTAAGCTGTCGTCGCCGATTGGTGATAGCTAACTCAAGGAGGCCACAATTAGCGTTCGAGTTTTAAGCCTCAATATTGCTGGTGGCCTTTGTATATTTCTCGCAGTTCTAGGGATAGTTTTGCCCGTTCTGCCAACCACTCCTTTTCTCCTTCTTGCCAGCGCATGCTTCATGCGAAGCAATCCGAAAGTTCATAAATGGATGCATGAGCACAAAACGCTGGGTCCTTTGCTGAACAATTGGTATCAACACGGTGCCGTCACCAAACAAGTTAAAACGCGTGGCGTATTCTTTATCTTGTTGAGTTTTGCGTTATCCATCTACTTTGCCCCTATCATTTGGGTCAAGGCTTTCCTAATTTGTGTACTTGTTATTCTTCTCACATGGTTTATGCGACTTCCAACCCATGAGTTGGTTGCTGACAGCAAAGAAAATCACTACCATTAAGCCAGTGTGCCTGCTTGTATAGCGGGCGTTTATTATTTCAGCAATCAGAGTTATGACTCTCGTTGCAATGAATACCAATCGTACCTTTCCTTAATTCCGAGCGTTGATGTTTGATTCGTTAACGAGAGTTTGGAAAGCGGCCTAATGAAGTGCATAAGATTATGAACACAGAAAAAATCTCTCTGATCAAAGCAAGCATCAAAAGCATTCCTGATTACCCTAAAGCGGGTATTTTGTTCCGTGACGTAACAAGCTTGATGGAAGATCCAGTAGCTTACAAAGCGACTATCGACCTGCTAGCGGAAACATACAAGGACATGGGCTTTACTAAGATCGTTGGTACTGAAGCTCGTGGTTTCCTATTTGGTGCGCCTTTGGCACTTGAGCTAGGTGTTGGCTTCATTCCTGTTCGTAAGCCGGGCAAGCTGCCTCGTCAAACTGTGGCACAATCTTATGAGCTTGAGTACGGCACCGACACTCTAGAAATCCATACTGATGCTATCGTTGAAGGCGATAAAGTGTTGATGGTTGATGATTTGCTAGCAACGGGCGGTACGATTGAAGCAACAACAAAGTTGATTCGTCAGCTTGGTGGTGTGGTAGAACACGCTGCATTTGTTATTAACCTTCCAGAAATCGGTGGTGACAAGCGCTTACAAGGCTTAGGTCTAGAAGTGTTTAGCATCTGCGAATTCGACGGTCATTAATCCTTTTCGGAATTATTCATGAGCTATCTTGCGTTAGCGCGAAAATGGCGACCAACCAAATTCAAAGAAGTGGTTGGTCAAGCCCATGTTTTAACAGCATTAGAGAATGCCCTTAGCCAGAATAGGTTGCACCACGCATACCTGTTCAGCGGTACACGAGGTGTCGGTAAAACGACCATCGGCCGTTTGTTTGCGAAGGGACTCAACTGTGAAACAGGCATTACCTCAACACCTTGTGGTGAATGTGCAACCTGTAAAGAAATCGATGAAGGTCGCTTTGTTGACCTACTTGAGATTGATGCGGCATCACGTACTAAGGTAGAAGATACCCGCGAGCTTCTGGACAATGTTCAGTACAAGCCTGCACGTGGTCGCTTCAAGGTTTACCTAATCGATGAAGTACACATGCTTTCTAGGCACAGCTTTAACGCGCTTCTAAAGACCTTAGAAGAGCCGCCTGAGTATGTGAAATTCTTGCTCGCAACAACGGATCCACAGAAGCTTCCAGTAACGATTTTGTCGCGTTGTTTGCAGTTCCACCTTAAGCCGATCAGCGTTGATAATATTCACGAGCAGCTCGATCATATTCTTGAACAAGAAGATGTGACGTCTGAATCTCGTGCGCTTGGAATGATTGCTCATGCTGCTGATGGCAGTATGCGTGATGCGCTAAGCCTTACAGACCAAGCTATCGCATTGGGTAATGGCAATGTCGTAACAGATACTGTTGCTCACATGCTCGGAACACTGGATACCGACCAAGCTATCCACTTGCTTGAAGCGATCAGCAGTAAGCAGCCACAGCAAGCGATGGCGTGTGTCCAAAGCCTTGCTGAGAACGGTGTCGAGTGGGATGGTTTGCTGAATCAGCTTGCGACTCAACTGCATCGTCTTGCGATGTTCCAAGCTTTGCCATCCACACTAGATAAGGCACAGCCTGACGCTGAGAAGCTTGAACTACTGAGCAAAGCGCTTAGCCCACAAGACATTCAACTCTACTACCAGATCGTGTTGAAAGGTCGTGAAGACTTACCATTGTCGCCAACCGCTCGCGTTGGTATTGAGATGGTGGTTTTACGCATGTTGGCATTTAGACCAGCTGAACAAGCGGTTGCTACTGCAATCTCGACTCAGTCGGCAAACCCAGCGCCAGTTCCAGCAGCTCAAGCTCAGAACGTTGCTCAGTCAGTGAGTCAACCTGCGCCAATGGCAGCTCCGAGACAGCCTCAGATGCAACAACAGGCGCCTCAACAGCAAGCTATGCAGCAGCAACCGGTGCAACAGGCTCCGCAGCAGAATCCAGCACAGTATTCAGATTCGCAAGGTTACGCTGATCATTCAGGTAACCAAGGTTATCCAGAACAGGATTACCCGCATAGCCAGTATGACGCGCCTCCTGCTTATGATGAGCGTCCAAGCTACGGTGCAGATCAGCCTCAGCAGCAACAAACGAATTATCAAAACCAGAGCCCGGTTCAACAGCCAAGCGTTGCACCTTCTGCTCCGCAAGAGCAGCCAGCGCGTGCAACTTCGCCTATGAGTGGTTTACGCCACCAATTACGTTCTCAACGTAGAGGCAGTTCGGCAACAGAAAACAAAGGCTCGGCGCCAAAAAAGGCTAAAGCGACACCAGCTAAAACTTCAGTTCTTGATCGAGTTGCTCAGCAACACGGTGGTTCTGAGCGGGTGTCGCCAGCTTCTTTATCATCCTCTTCGACAGAAAATGTGACCAACGATAATGAACCTTATCGCTGGAAACCGTCTAAACCTGTAGTGAAAGAGGTGAGCAAAGAGCTTACACCTACTCAGATCAAGCGTGCGTTGGAGCATATTAAGACACCAGAAATGGTCGATAAATTGCTTCAAGAGTCGATTGCTCAAGATGAATGGTCAGCCACGATTCAAAAGCTAGAGACAGCCAAGCTTGTTGAACAGTTAGCATTGAACTCAGTGTTTGCTAAAAACGACACATCAATCACTTTAACGTTAAGAGCGAGCCAAGCTCATTTGAATACCGACCGTGCGCAGAGTGAGCTATTGCAGTCTCTCAATACTGTGCTTGGAGAAGAGTGTCATTTGAGTGTTGAAATCGGTGATGGTGGAGAAACGCCGCTAGAATTACGAGAACGACTGTATCAAGGTAAGTTGAAAGACGCGTTTACCGCTTTAGAAAACGATGCCAACGTACAGTTCATTGAAAGACGTTTTGCCGCTGAACTCGACAGAGACAGCGTTCGTCCTATCTAGAACGTTTTCTTGTTTAGTGACCGGCATATCATCCCAGATAAGCAAATCTGAGAACTGAACATCGAGGGGTTGAATCACACTGTTTTAACCCCCATTTAAGCTCGTATAGCTTAATTAATTTTAATAAACCAATTAGACCAGAGAGTATTAACATGTTTGGTAAAGGCGGTATGGGCAACATGATGAAGCAAGCCCAGCAAATGCAAGAGCGCATGCAAAAGCTTCAAGAAGAAATCGCAAATATGGAAGTTACAGGTGAGTCAGGTGCTGGCCTTGTAAAAGTAACGATCACTGGTAGCCACAGCGTTCGCCGTGTTGATATCGATGAAAGCCTAATGGAAGACGATAAAGAGATGCTTGAAGATCTTATCGCTGCTGCTTTCAACGATGCGGCTCGTCGCGTTGAAGAAACTCAAAAAGAGAAAATGGCTAGCGTAACTGGCGGAATGCAACTTCCACCAGGTATGAAGATGCCTTTCTAAGTAACTTATTCTTAAAGGTTAATTCAGGTGGTGGTTTGTGTTGAACAGGCTATTACTTGAACATTAGAACGGTTAAATATGCGTACCAGTCATATGCTGGAGCATTTGATGGAGGCCTTACGTTGTCTACCTGGGGTTGGCCCCAAGTCGGCGCAGCGTATGGCCTTTCATTTGTTACAGCGCGATAGAAAAGGCGGCCTACAGTTGGCTGAAGCTCTTAGCCAAGCAATGACCGAAATTGGTCACTGTAATGAGTGCCGTACTTTTACTGAAGAAGATACTTGCCACATTTGTACCAATCCTAAACGTCAGGAAAATGGTCAAATCTGTGTAGTAGAGAGCCCAGCAGACATTGCAGCAATAGAAGCGACAGGACAATATTCAGGCCGTTACTTTGTATTGATGGGTCACCTTTCACCACTTGATGGTATTGGTCCAAGTGACATCGGTCTCGATGTTTTGGACTACCGCCTGCGTCGTGGTGATATCTCGGAAGTAATCCTAGCGACTAACCCAACAGTTGAAGGGGAAGCCACAGCGCATTACATTGCTGAGCTATGTAATGCCCATGAAGTGAACGCAAGCCGTATCGCTCATGGTGTTCCTGTTGGTGGTGAGCTAGAGCTGGTGGATGGCACCACGCTTTCGCACTCCTTACTCGGTCGTCATAAGATCTAAAAAAGCCGCTTGGTGAAGCATCACTAAGCGGCTTTTTCTTTTATTGCTTTAGACGTTTTTCAGCGCTTAATCTGAACCTCTTACCGCTTTGTATATCATCGCGCCAATCACGGCACCAATAATCGGTGCAACCCAGAATAGCCACAATTGCGAAACGGCCCAATCACCGACAAATACAGCCACGCCGGTACTTCGAGCAGGGTTCACAGAGGTGTTGGTTACAGGAATACTGATAAGGTGAATCAAGGTCAAACAGAGACCAATCGCAATGGGTGCAAACCCAGCAGGCGCTTTTGAATCAGTTGCGCCCATGATCACGAATAGGAATACCATGGTCATGACCACTTCACAGACCAGTGCAGCGGTAAGTGAATAGCCGCCCGGTGAGTGTTCACCGTAACCATTTGAAGCAAAGCCAGATGCCGCAGCGTCAAAACCAGCTTGGCCTGAAGCAATCACGAATAACACACCACCCGCGATAATACCGCCAATGACCTGGGCAATAATGTAAGGTGCGACGTCTTTGGCATCAAAGCGGCCACCGCTCCAAAGACCAATTGTAACAGCAGGGTTGAGATGACAGCCGGATATATGGCCAATAGCAAAAGCCATGGTGAGTACGGTTAAACCAAACGCGAGGGAAACCCCGAGTAAGCCGATACCTACATCGGGAAAAGCAGCGGCTAAGACGGCACTACCACAACCACCTAACACCAACCAAAATGTACCGAATATTTCTGCGATATACCTATTCATAACGATCCTTATTAATCTGTACCAGTATCAACAAGATAGTTTAGATTTCGCAGAAGTGTGAAATCTTGTGTATATAGTTGAAAGAAAGAACAGAGAATCTTATGTAATCACTTCGAACTCGCACTAAAGATCGTTAAGGTCAGTCGTATTCTATCGCTATTTTAGCAAGTAAGAGTGACCTGATAATTAGCCGTATTTGTGTCAGTATTCTTTTTATTTAAACTACGATGAGTTGATAAAAATTAAGTAAGTTCTACTTCTACCAACACCCCAAAGTGATCTGATACAACCGGATAAAAATCGTGATTAAAAATCACCTTATGCTGCTTTACCACTACAGGCTGATTACTAAGTACTAAATCAATGCGTAACGCTTGGCTATTTTGCTCCCAACCATCAATGTTTTTAATGACAGTGGTTCCATCATCTTTGATTTCAGCAACTTCATAACAATCCATCAAACCGCGTTGTAATACGTAATCATAGCCTTCATTACGTATATGGCTTGGGTTGTTGAAATCGCCTAATAGAAAGCTCAACTCTGTTGGTAAAGTTGCCTTGATTCGGTCGAACTGATCCTCAAATGAGTTCTCTGAGTCATTCCACCAGCCACAATGACAATTATAAAGATTAAAATCACCCTGTTGAGAGGTCACTTTAATACGCACTGCTCGCCGATGTTTCCAAAAGCTCACATCATAGTTATCACTTAAATCAATGACCTCATGTTCGACAATCGGTAGTCGCGTTAAAAATGAGAGCCCCTCTTGATATACTTCATAACTTTGATGAACGAAATCCCACGTAAGTTGGTAGTGATGACCGTATTCCATGAGTTTTTTCTGTAATAAATAACCATAGTTATTCGCCAACACAGTGTGATTGGTTAATATATTGGCATCAACGGCCGGGCTATCTTGATGTTGATTCACTTCCTGTAATGCAACCACATCGCACCCTTGCTCGATAATGGCTTGCGCGACCACATCTAACTTTTCTAGCTGTTTTTCTTCTTGCCAACTGTGGGCATTTAGTGTCATTAACTTCATTATTATTCACTTATTTATTCTAGTGAGATAAAACGCAGCGCAAGGCTGCGTTTCTCGAGGTTATTTGATCTAAAAAGAATTACGCAGGTTGTGCTGAATATTTCTCTATTAACTTAGATTTAATAACATCCACCCCAGGGCCATAAATAACTTGTACACCCTGTTCTTTAATCACAGCACCAAGAGCCCCTGTCGGCTTCCATGACGCATATTCAGCAACCAACTTCGGATCATTAACTGTAATACGCAAGCGAGTCATACAAGCATCAATCTCAGCAATATTGGCACGGCCACCTAAATTCTGAATAATAATGTTCATCTTCTCATCTTCTGACATCGATTCTGAGCTTTCATCCAGGTAGTTACCCATACGACCCGGTGTTGGTAACTTCAATTTCACGATTAGGAAGCGGAACAATCCATAGTTAACCACAAAGAAAACAATAGAAACTAATGCAAAGCGAACCAGATCACCACCGATGCCCGCTGAAACCATCATAGGTATACGAGTGAGTAACTCAATCAAACCAAAGGCATGTACACGTAGGTCCATCACATCGACCAACGCAAATGCAACTCCTGTTAACACAGCATGTGCAACATACAAAACGGGAGCGATAAACATAAACATGAATTCAATAGGCTCAGTCACACCGGTTAATAACACAGCAAGACAGGCAGATAAGAACATTGGCTTATATTGTGCGCGCTTATCACTATCAACACAGTGATACATCGCAAGTCCAATACCAATCAATGAAGAGGCTGCGATAATAACTTGGCCTGCTTTAAAGCGTGCTGGGTGCACCGTATCTAACAGGTGTTGGTAAGTTGTCGGATCGCTTAATTTAAGATTATTTAAATCGCTGACCCAAGCAAGCCATAATGGATCTTGACCATAAACACTTGAGCCCGCATTCATCCCAGTCAAAAGCTCATAAGTACCACCCAACTCGGTGTAATTCATTGGAATAGTTAAAGTGTGGTGTAAACCAAATGGCAGTAATAAACGCTCTAACGTACCATACAAGAAAGGAGCAGTGATCGGCGCAGTGTCTTTAGAGGTAGCAATCCATTGACCAAAATCATTAAGCGTACCTTGAATTAAAGGCCATATTACAGATAAACCAAACGCAATAATCAGCGAATAGAAAATAACAACAAAAGGTACAAAACGCTTACCGTTGAAAAATGCTAATGCCTGAGGTAAGCGAGCGAAGTCATGATAGCGGTTAAATAAGTTGGCACCTAAATAGCCAGACATAATACCGATAAACACACCCATATTTAGGGCAGGAGCACCCAAAATATTCGTGAAGAATTGAGAGACAGGTAACTCAGAACCAAATAGGCTCATCACAACCGCTTCTGGGTCACTGAGCATAGCGTTATCCACGCCCAATATAACCCCAGTGATACGGTTGATTAAGATGAAGGCAATTAGCGCGGCAAATGCGCCACCTGCACGCTCTTTTGCCCACGAGCCACCAATCGCGACCGCAAATAATAGGTGAAGGTTAACAATGATCCCCCAACCTATGTTTTCCATTATAGCGCCTAGTGTTTCAATGGCACCAAACCCACCCGCATACATTGCGACCACTTTACCTAGTGATATCATGATACCAGCGGCAGGCATCACCGCGATAACAACGATAAGGGACTTCCCAAATCGTTGCCAAAAATCAAACGATAGTAACTTACTCATAAATAGTTCCTTGATTTAAATACAGGCTAACGTTATCAGCGCCTAGCCATAAATATAATTTAGTGCTTTCTTGCAAATATATACGCGGCATAAGCGGGGGCTATTTGCGTTGTTATAAAATCTGAGCGAACGTGTTCATTGTTAATATTCTGATTATCAAGCATTAACTCGCCTAATTGGGTGCAGTCGATATCAACAACGCTCTCTTGTGGACTTAAATTGGTAATAATGGTCCATGTCATATCTTGAGCAACACGTTGATAAACATAGATATTAGGATCGTTAGCTAGCAGTAATTGATAACGGCCAACCACTAAGCTTTCATGTGACTTACGCAAAGCAATCAACTGCTTATAGAAACCTAAGATCGAATTTGGATCTTGCTGTTGTTGCTCAACATTGATATCTGCATACTGTTGATTCACCGAGAACCAAGGTTGCACCTCAGAAAAACCGGCAAAATCCTGGTCATTCCATTGCATTGGCAAGCGACTGTGGTCGCGGGATACTTGATTTAACAAGGCTAAGATATCGGCATCGCTCTGACCTTGTTGCGATAGCTTTTGAATTAAATTTCTCGCAGACACATCGTTAAATTCGTCAAGAGAAGTAAACCGATGATTTACCATACCAATCTCTTGGCCCTGATAAATAAATGGAGTTCCTTTCATCAAGAAATAACAACTCGCTAACGCGGTAGCACTGGCATACCTAGAGTTAGGATCGGCAAAAGTATCAATACTACGAGCTTGATCGTGGTTTTCTAAATAAAACTCATTCCAGCCTTTACCTTCTAAGGCATCTTGCCAACGCGATAAAATGCGTTTGAACGCCACGAGATCGAAATTCTCGTTGCTTTGTTCTTCCGACCATAGCTTCATGTGTTCAAACTGAAAAATCATGTTAAAAACACCACCTTGATCGTGCTCGGTCGCTTCAGCAACCCAAGGCAATGCGTTGTCGGCCGTCACCCCATTGGCCTCACCAACGGTCACGATATCAAAAGGCGAAAACGCCTGCTCTTTTAACTCATACAGATGTTTTTCAATCCCTGCCACATTCATATGATAATCGAATGAAGAGACATAGTTTTCACCCTTTGGATTGGGTAAAGAGGGTAAACCAGCTTGTTTTTGAATATGGCTAATTGCATCGACACGGAAACCATCAATACCTCGTTCCAACCACCAATGAATCATTTTAAATAGTGCTTGTTTAACTTCAGGGTTTTCCCAATTAAGATCTGGCTGTTTTTTAGAAAATAGGTGCAAATAATATTGTGCAGTTTTGTCATCATATTCCCATGCACTACCATGAAAAATACTTTCCCAGTTATTTGGTTCGCAAGTCGGCTTTTCAGCTGTAGGCTCACAACCATCACGCCAAATATACCAATCACGCTTAGGGCTATCTTTGTTATCTCGCGATTCGATGAACCATGGATGCTCATCGCTAGTGTGGTTTATCACTAAATCCATAATAATGCGAATGCCACGTTCATGAGCAGCAGTGATTAATTTATCCACATCCTCAAGGGTTCCAAAGTCAGGATGAATCGCTTGATAGTCACTGATATCGTAACCGTTATCATCATTCGGTGATGCGTAGAATGGGCAGATCCATATTAAATCAATGCCCAAATCAGCAAGATAATCTAGCTTAGCAATGATCCCATTGATGTCACCAATACCGTCCTGGTTTGTATCATAAAAACTACGGGGATAAATTTGGTAGGCAGTTGCTTTCTTCCACCACGCGAGTGGTTTTGAGTGTAGATTATTAGCGAGTGTCATCGGTTATACTATGTGTGTTATCGTTAACACATAGTGTTAAATGGAACCTATTTGGACTCAATACAATTTCAGAGAAACTGTGAACTTTCTCTCATTCTTATGTCGAATGTGCCTTCAACGGAACTGAAATCGCGCTTGAGCAATTTTTTGACAGCTTGGTAGCCCACTTGATAGTAGTTAAAAGCGACAGTAGTCAGGCTTGGGACTAACAAATCGCTGTAGTCATAGTCACCCATGCCTACAATCCATAAGTTATGACCAATCTTGAGTTGCTGTTCTTTGGCGCGACGATATAAACGAATAGCAATATTATCGGTGGCACAAAAGTAGACATGATTAGGCTGTAATTGAATTGCCTGGTAGCCGGCTTTGTCCTCCGAGTTGGCTAGAGCTTGTAGTGAAAAATTCAACTCAGGGACGGTGTCAGTAATGGTGGCTTGCATCAACTTAGTACGGCTGGAAAGCATACGCTCATCATAAATATAATGTACGGCTGCCAGCGGTGCCTGCTGTTGTTTTAACTGAGTGATGGTTTGGGAAACGAGTGCTTTAATTGCAGCATGGTCGGGGTAATATAAACAGCAATGGTGGGGGGTGTTTTTACCAATAAATAACACATTGTCTAAGGTTTGATAAAACGTCTCTTCGACACTGTGCTTTGAAGCAATAATAATAGTGCCCAATGCATTTAAGCCATTAAACTCTCTCACAGCTTGGCATTCTGACTCATGGTTAAACCCTGAGGCATGAAAAAGCATTCGTACTTGTGATTCATTGGCAGCCGCCAGTGCCCCTTTAATTACTAAACTGGTTGTATATGACTCAATGCGAGGAGCAACGAAACCAATAATATTAGATTGGCTACGAATGGAACGAGCAAATATATTAGGGGTATAATGATTTTCTTTGACGATAGCATCAATTTTAAGGCGATTTTCAGCCGAGACATAACCGTCATTAAAGTAACGTGACACGGTCATTGTTGAAATTCCAAGCTGTCTTGAAATCTCCGCCATGGTCATTTTTTTACTCATCACATTTTCCTTCCATAATGTATTATTGCCATATTATCCAATATATTGGCTGACAACAAAGTAAATAAAAACGCTACCTGATGATATACACATAGTACTTCAAGTTTATAAGATATTGTCCACTTCTTGACCTGAACTGAATACCCGTAGTTACGGCCTTGCTCGCTCAGGTCTTCAGTGCAACGACTGCTAATTTAAAAATGGGCAGGAGATATCACCGACGTAGCTACAAACAAATATTGGCTATAATTAGTTGCCATTATTGACCTTTATTCAAGGCAAGTTATTGGTTGGTTTATGGGTACGAGAATAAAGGCCTCATTGATCTGTGATGTCTTATCGATGGCTTTATTTCGCCGAGAGTTTCCTGAAACGGTTATTACTCATAGCGAGGTAGTCAGTATTGTTTGAAAGACTATTGAGGCCTCATAAGCACCTATAACCTAAAGCAAAGTATGAGTAGGAAAAGAAATTGCTGGGATATAGAAAAGGGCTAATACGCTTAGGTAATAGCTTCTAACTCGATCAGGTTATCAAGGGCTTCTTGGTCGGTTTTACCACAAATGACAGGGCAAGCTTTGAATTGGTGACATACCTTCGGGCGTGAAGGTTGACCAAATAATTTGCAGAGATCTTGCTCATTTAATTGGATGCAGCGTACCCCAGCAGGCTTACCATTAGGCATTCCAGGAATAGCAGATGTAATACTTGGAGCGATACAGCATGCTCCACAACCTAGGCGACATTCCATCAAATTAAACTCACTAAATAACAGGGTGCGCGATAGTAGCAAAAAATGATGAGAGTGACAGCTGTTGATTGAATCAAAGAATGAACAATTATTATCCTTGAACTTTTTATGGGCTAGCGGTATAACACGCACCCCAGTAAAAGAGTAAGAAGTAATCCTATGACGAATCCATTTTGGCAAGAAAAGACACTAGAACAGATGACCGAGAATGAGTGGGAATCACTTTGCGACGGTTGTGGTAAGTGCTGCCTACATAAACTAATGGATGAAGATAGCGATGAAGTTTACTACACCAATGTGGCGTGTAGCTGGTTAAACGACAAAACATGTTCGTGTAAAGATTACCCGAACCGCTTCACTTCAGGTGAAGAGTGTTTGAAGCTGACTCGTGACAAGATCGATGAGTTTCACTGGCTACCAGACACTTGTGCTTACCGCCTTTTATCAGAATCTAAGCCGATTCCTGAATGGCACCCGTTGATCACCGGATCAAAAACAGAGATGCATGCAGCAGGTGAAAGCGTTCGTAACAAAGTGGTATACGAAATCGATGTTGTCGATTGGGAAGACCAGTTTTTGAACCACCCGAACCGCTAGTTAACGAAGACTAGTCAATCACCCGAATAAAAAAAGGCTCACATTTCTGTGAGCCTTTGTCGTATTTAGGAGGGTCCAAATCAATGGACTGTGTCATGGCTAATGTCAAGCAAGCGGTAAGTCTGCAACCACCTGATTGAACGTGATACGAGCATTCTGAGCTTGCTCAGATAACTCGATCTTTTTCGCTTGTGCGGCACTAAGATTACTCTCGGCCTGCTCAAGTGCTTGTTGTAGGTTCTCTGGTAACTCGTGAGTTTCCATTTGTGAACCTTGTTCTAACACATAAGCGCGAATTTCTTTCTTCACTGCGGCAAGTTCTGTGTAAGCAACACGCTCAAGTTCTGCGGCTTCTTGTGCTGCATCTCTTTCTTTCTCAAACTGAGCCAACGCCATACCTTCAGCAGACCAAGGGTCCATGTCTGGCAGTTCTTCGATGTTGATCGTTGGCTCGATATACGCATCTTGATGGCGTAGGTCGAGGTTAGTCGCACGAACCGCTGAAATCATCAGCATCACAGAGATAGCAAGCAGTGGTAAGCCACCAACAATCGCCGCCGTTTGTAGCGTACTTAGACCGCCTAAGAACATTAGAATCGTTGGTAAGAACGACAGAGTAAATGCCCAGAACATACGGTTCCAGCGCATTGGCTCTTCGGTCACGTTGTTTTGTACAACAGACGCTAGGATGTATGAGATAGAGTCAAATGTTGTTGCCGTGAAAATGATACACAGCATTGTAAATACAGCGATAACCAGCGTGCTCATTGGCAATTGTGCAAGCATCGAGAAGATAGCTTTGGTTGCGCCTTCCGCATTCAAAATGGCAACGACATCTAGCTCACCAGAAAGCTGCAGTGATAGGCCGTAGTTACCTAAGATCATGAAGAACAGGAAACAACCTAGAGAACCAAAGAAGATCGACCCTGACACCATTTGTTTGATGGTTCTGCCGCGAGAGATACGCGCAACAAACAGACCCATACTCGGTGCAAATACTAGCCACCATGCCCAGTAGAAAATCGTCCAGTCTTGTGGGAAGTGAGTGTTTTCGAATGTACCGTAACCACCAAATGGTTCAGCCCACGTTGCCATCACGAAGAAGTTAGACAGTAGACGACCAATTGAGTCTAAGCCTGTTTCTAACATGAAGATTGTTGGACCCGCGATCAGAACGAAAGCCAGTAGACCCATCGCACCCCAGAAGTTGATGTTACTTAGGATCTTGATGCCTTTTTCCAATCCAGCATAAGATGAGTAAGCAAAAATCGCAGTACACACTAAAAGCACCATCACTTGCGTTAGGTTATTTTTAGGTAGACCAAATAGGTGATTTAGACCTTCAGTGATCAGAGGAGCGGCTAAACCTAATGTTGTTGCAGCGCCGCCTAATAGACCGAAAATGAATAGGATATCAACGATCTTTCCTGGTACGCCTTTACTACGGTGTTCACCAAGAACAGGCATTAATGCGCTTGAAATCTTTAGAACAGGTTGTTTACGTACGTAGAAGAAGTAAGCGATAGGAATTGCCGGGATTAGGTAGATAGACCATGCGATTGGTCCCCAGTGGAATAGGCCGTAGGTCGCAGCCCAGCGTACTGCTTCTTCACTGCCAGGTTCTAGTTGGAAAGGCGGTGATTGGTAGTAGTAAGCCCACTCAATACAGCCCCAATACAAGATACTTGCACCGATACCGCCACAAAATAGCATGGCAGCCCATGATGCAGTTTTAAACTCAGGCTCTTCATCAGCTTCGCCCAGTTTAATTTGTCCCATATCACTGAATACTACGTACACCATAAATGCACAGGCTGCGAGACCTAGAGCAAGATACAGGAATCCGAGTTGATCAGTCATGAATGTTTTCGCAACCGCAATCCAGTCTGCGCCCTGTGCAGGGAACAAAATGAGCGGGAAAACTATCGTGAGTAGGAGTGCTATAGCACCAAAAAAGGTTGGCTTATCGATAAGCTCAAAAGTGTTTTTCACGAGTATTATTCCATTAAAATGAGAGCGGAATTATGGAATGAACTCGTTTTTTAGACCTAATCGGGTCTATTGTCGTAACGATAAATCGCTTTTATTCTAGAGAATGCGATAGGTTGGCAAGGCTAAATGAGTGCGAGAAGAATACCGCCTACGGTTGCCGCTGCGGACAGGTATTGCCCCGCTGAATAAGAACCATCATCTTCTTCTTCAATCTTATCTGGGTGATCCATACCCAAGGCACCATGAGCGAATGACTCAACTTTATCGGTAACTGTCGCGTTTTCTGCTTCGACTTTCTTCGCTTCTTTATCAATTTCTTTTAGGGCAGATAAGAGTGCTTTGCCTTCATCAGAAAGCCTAACCGTATTTTGCTCAACCTTAAGCGGTGTAGGCTTTTCAGCTTCGTTAGCTGAACTCTTAGCGTTCATCTGCGAAGGCGAATACAGCTGAGTATTACTCGTTCCTACTGGCGTCATATAGCTCTCCTTACCTATCCTTAAATATAGTATCGGCAGAGGTGTGAAAAACTTGTGCAATTAATCATCGATAGTGCTGTTTTTTTATTCGCACATTACATTTTCGTCTGCTTGGTTAAATCGTCTATTTACTAAGCAAGTCTTGTGCCGATAAGAATGTTTGATTTTAGATAGAGTTAGGATGAATGACGGGAACGTGATCAAGTTGTGACGATGGGCTAATTATCTAGGATTAGCCCATCGACTCTTTAGCTTAGAAGAGTGGATCAACAGATCCTACTCACACTCTAGGCTAGCGCTACGTTTTGACAGATGCTTGTATGCCTTCATTCGGTTCTCTTTCTTTACAAAGCGAGCCGGCGGCGAAAGCACTTCAAGCTGATAATCACCGTTATCCGATGAGATCGCTTCAACCGGGCTGATGATGGCGATTTTTAAATCAGGGTTACGACGTAGAATTGATGCCGCCGTCCCTAAACCACCCTCGGTGTGGAACTTGCCAGCCACGTGAATCACTTGTTTATCAGGGTTTGATGCTAGGTAATCCACAATCGACTCAGCCATGGTTTCGTCCCAGGTAACCTGAGCGGCAAACTGCTTTTCTGTTTGCTCTGGCGTACCGTGATGCATAGAAGCCATGAACTTTTCTTTGTAAGGGCTATCGCCAGTATCCACTTCGGCAGCAATCCATTGGCGTTGCTCGGTCGATAATTGGTCTAGGTAAGGCAATCCTTTACGGCCAATACACTGCACGAATGGCTTTGGTGCATTTGCCGCAATAACATCGACGTCGTTGGCTTTTGCGAACTCAACTAACGCGCGGTAATCACTTTCGTAATTTGGCCAAGCTGCCGCTTGAGACATGAGAATTTGTTCGCCAATTTCGCCGTTTAAGTATTGGTCAAGTGTGGCTTGGTGCTCTCGAGTGAACTGTTCCATTGAAAGCGCAATGTTTGATGTTGCGTTGCGGCGCGCTTTTAAGAAGTCGGTTTGGAAGCGGTGAATGGCAGAATGCGTGTGCCATTCGCCAATTAGAACCACATCAGCGTCAATCAGCTGCTCGGGTAATGCATCGAGAGAAAGTGTTTCGCCTTGTGGAGAAGCGAACTGGTAGTCATAGAATGTGGAAACGGATTCCGTTTGAGCCACTTTTTGAGAAGTGTCTTTTGCAGGTTGACTAGCACAAGCCGTGAGAAGAGTAGCTAATCCGATAAGAATAATACGTTGCATGAAATGCCTCCTTGAAGAACACGCATACTAAAGGAGGCAAGATAAGATTTCAATGCAAACGATAATCAATATCAATTAAATTTGTTTGCGGTACACTCGCAGCATAAAGTCAGCTTCACAGTTGAATTGCTCTGCCTCGGTGAGTTGTAGTTTAAACTCTTCACTCGCCTTCCAAGCAAACGGCGTCATCTGTAGCAGGTCGAATGCATCTGACCCCGATAGTTCCATCATATAGTTTAGTTGCTCTTGATGCTCAAGCGTAAAACCTTCGATCACTTCTGGATCTTCGTCGTGCAAGCGAACGCCATCATAAATTGCATCACGCAGTTGATACAGGTGTCGGCTAGCTGGTGTCACGGTGATCACCACACCATTATCTTTGATGGTGCGTTGTAACTCTTCAGCCTTGCAAGGCGCGTAAATGCGTAGAATTCCGTCTAAGCTGTTTTCAGCAAAGGGTAGGCGATGGCTTGATGCAACTGAGAAGTCGACAGCAGGGTAGCGTTTAGCGGCGTATTTGATAGCAATCTTAGAAATGTCTAGGCCAAAAGTAGCCCCTTTCTTTTCTTGAAGATTCACAGCAATTTCGTTGGTGTAATAACCTTCGCCACAACCAATATCCAATAGGCTAGGCGTCTCTTCTGGTAGATAGCGAGAACACAACGTCACCACCGCTTGGCGCATTGGGTCATAGTGGTTACCTTCAAGGAAGCGCCGACGTGCCTGCATCATCTCTTTGTTGTCACCTGGATCTTTTGAGCGTTTGTGGTGCGCAGGCATCAAATTGACGTAGCCTTCTTTCGCTAGGTCGAACTGATGGTTCTTTTCACACTTAAACGTACGATCGTTTTGAGATAAAGGTTGGTGACACAAAGGGCATTGGTAAGTCATGGAGACCTCTAAAGGAGAATAGACAGCGCAAGTGTAACGAGCTAAAACCAAAAAGTAAAAGAGCGACATAAAGCCGCTCAAAAATCGTTTTTTATAACTGTATTTATACGGTTATTGGGCACTAATCACAGTGATCAGTTGGTGGTTTTCACCCGGCCGGAGCGTTTTACCGGCTTCTAGGCTTGGTGCGTGCAGTGTTGATTCAACACATAGCATGGTTAGGTAACCGTCGTCTTGCATGTCGCCCATACTTGCAGCGCCTTCTGCCCACGGGTTCCACAGTACTGCAGAGTTATGACCGTGGTTTTCAACTGTTAGCGTGCGATCCAGCTTCTTGTCAGCAACAAAGATTTGCGCTTCTGGTTGCGTGTAAACGCGGTCAATCGTGTCGGTCAGTACCAGTTCAGATCCACCTTGGCAGATCTTGCCACCTTGCAGGCTATCAATGTACTCAGCACCCATACCAGTGGTGGTTGTGTTGTGGATATCGCCAACGTTTAGGTAAGTGTGTAGTGCACCAGAGAAAGTCCATGGCTGAGAATCAGTGTTCTTCACGTCCAGCGTTACTTTTAGTTGTTCGCCGATCTCAACATTCAAGCGAGCATCAAACTGATGAGGCCATACTGCTAGCGTCTCTTCGCTTGGCTTCAGACCTAAGCTAACAATCACGCCAGCTTCGCTTTCACGGTGTTCAACCAATTGCCATTCACTTGAACGGGCAAAACCATGTGCTGGTGCTGCAATGCGACCAAACCAAGGCCAACATACTGGAATACCACCACGCAGAGCCGTTTTACCATCGAACTTAGCTTGTTGGCTCATCCAAATTAGGTCTTCTTGACCTTGCGGTTGGAATGACACCACATGGCCGCCAAACAGTGAAATCGCTGCGTTTGCTTTATCGTGGATAACGCGAACCAGTTTTACACCTTTGTGTTCAACGATAGTGACGTTGTCAGAAAGTACCGCCAGTGCAGGTAGAGTAGATAAATCCATTACATGATCCTTCTAAGGAAATTGAATTCAAATGCTGACTAGAGTGATGCTTGTGTTTTCATGAGTAACAAGCAGAGTCAGTATTAGAATTGAATTTTGCGTTTGGGCTATCTTGATGAGCTTAGACAGACGCGGTTTAAAAGATAGCAGGCATTAAAAAGGCGACACTAAGGTCGCCTTTTTCAAAGTCTGCTCAAAACAGTCTTCGCTAATGCTTATCTAAAGCGATTTCTAAAAAGAAATTACTTAGAGATGTGAGCGATTAGGTCTAGAACTTTGTTTGAGTAACCGATTTCGTTGTCGTACCAAGATACAACTTTAACGAATTTGTCAGTTAGAGCAACACCAGCTTTAGCATCGAATACTGAAGTTTGAACTTCACCGATGAAATCTTGTGATACTACTTGGTCTTCAGTGTAACCAAGAACGCCAGCCATTTCGCCTTCAGAAGCTTCTTTCATTGCAGCACAAATTTCTTCGTAAGATGCAGCTTCTTTTAGGTTAACTGTTAGGTCAACTACAGATACGTTAGCAGTTGGTACACGGAAAGCCATACCAGTTAGAAGGCCGTTTAGTTCTGGAAGAACAACGCCTACAGCTTTAGCAGCACCAGTTGAAGATGGGATGATGTTTTGAGAAGCACCACGGCCACCGCGCCAGTCTTTAGCAGAAGGGCCATCTACAGTTTTTTGAGTTGCTGTAGTAGCGTGAACTGTAGTCATAAGACCAGACTCAATGCCCCACTTATCGTTAAGTACTTTAGCGATAGGTGCAAGACAGTTAGTAGTACAAGAAGCGTTAGAAACGATGTCTTGACCAGCGTAAGATGCTTGGTTAACGCCCATTACGAACATTGGAGTTGCATCTTTAGAAGGACCAGTAAGAACTACTTTCTTAGCGCCAGCAGTGATGTGCTTACGTGCAGTCTCGTCAGTTAGGAAAAGACCAGTTGCTTCAGCAACTACGTCTACGTCGATAGCATCCCACTTAAGGTCTTCTGGGTTACGCTCAGCTGTAACACGTACAGTTTTACCGTTAACGATTAGGTTACCGCCTTCAACTTCAACAGTACCGTTGAAACGGCCGTGAGTTGAGTCGTACTTAAGCATGTATGCCATGTACTCTACGTCGATTAGATCGTTAATACCTACTACTTCGATGTCTGCACGCTCTTGAGCTGCGCGGAATACGAAACGGCCGATACGGCCAAAACCGTTAATACCTACTTTGATAGTCATTGTAGTTGCTCCACAACTTAATTTCTGATTAAAGATAACTGGTAGTAAAATTACAGAATCCAGTATACATCTGCAATAGATAATCCGACTTAACTTGTTTAATGTCAAAAAAAAGCGACGCTTTTCTTAACAATTGGGTGTAAGTGATTGAAAATTGACCATTGCAAGTGGCTCTGTACCCTTCCAGTTGGGTAAAATACCCCTAAATGATGATTCACTTATGAGTGTATATGTACAATGTTTCCTGGTGAGAAAGTATGTGCTACAAAACGACTCATATGCAAGCCTTTATAGAAAAAAGTAAATATAATAACTGAGAATGTGGAGAGATATTAACGTGATTCAAAAGGGAGGAAATATGATAAAGCCTGATGAATACTGGCGTGAGCGCCTAACGGACGACGAATTTTCAGTGTGTCGTGAGCGTGGTACTGAAGCCCCATATAGCGGCAAGTTACTGCACAACCATAAGACTGGCGTCTATAGCTGCACATGCTGTGAAAGCCCTTTGTTTCTGTCGGATAACAAATATGACTCTGGGTGTGGTTGGCCAAGCTTTGATGCCCCAGTGAATGATGAAGCAGTACGCTATATAGAAGATCTAAGTCACGGAATGAAGCGTGTAGAGATCCGTTGTACCGCCTGTGATAGCCATTTAGGTCACGTTTTTCCAGATGGCCCGAAGACCACAGGTGAACGGTTCTGTGTTAATTCAGTGTCGTTAATTTTCAACAAAAATGACGAAAGTACGAAATAACTTGTAACTATTGTCTAATCCTTACAGGTCGCATTTGTCGATTTAGGAAGGCTGAAACGCCCAAGGTTTCAGATTTAACTCTAGTACAAATAAAAACAGCTACCAAAAAGGTAGCTGTTTTTATTTGAAAGCAGGTGAATAAGAAGCTTAAGTAAGAACACTATAAATGAAGCGATCAGTAACTCGGGACGATTGAAGGGCTGTAAATTCCATCCTCAATCGCTTCGACGATGTTATCTGCGTCTTTATTTAGCTTCTTATAGGTTGCCTTGTCGAAATGGTACAACACCGTGAGCTCGGCTTCAGAAGCAATCGGCACGTCAAAGTCTTTGGCAACCATTGCCCAAACGTACGCTTTTTCCATATGTCCCAGGCTGTGGTTGATACTGGCCATCGACTTGAAGATTTCAGTGTTGGCTACCGAGCCATTAGAAAGCGTTAGCGCATTATTGAGTAGCTTAAGTGTCTTTATATGATTGCGGGTGGTATAGAAGGTTGCCAAGGCATATTGCATCTCAGCTGTGTTTAACGCTTCAGAGCCTTCTAGTTGTAGGAAACTGCGTCTGGCATTGGTGTCCCCAGTTTGCGACCACAAGAAGTAAAGCGTTTCCGGTGTATCAGATTTCGATAGCTCATCAACAATGCGCTCAGACTCTTCGATACTGTGCATTAAAGAGGTAAAGCGACGCTCTTGCAGCTTAGATTGATCGATCGTTTCGATCTGTGCCGCGAGCTCTAGGCACTTTTTGTAGGCAGTGACTAATTCGAATTCTTTAATTTTGTTGATTTCGGTGGGTTGCTTCTGAACTTCAAATCGATGCCAGATGAGGTCGGTACGTGCGACACGACATTGCCCATCGTTCATGTTCAATTGTTCACACTGAAGACCCGGATTGCTTTGGCACAGTTGATCGGTATTTTTGTTCCCTTCAAGACACCCAACCAGAGTGAAAGGCAATAGGCTAATCGCCAACCATTTCATAATTTTCATATTCCTTCACTTGTGATCAGATGCACTTATTATCGGTCAGGTTCTTGACTCAATTCTGTTACGGGTTATTTTCTGGTGAAAATTGTTAAAACTAAGGCTTTACCATGGATGCAGAACAACTTCTTAGCGCAATGACACCCGAGGTCTACGAACGTTTAACCTACGCAGTTGAAACGGGTAAATGGCCAGAAGGTACGGCGCTCTCAAAAGAACAGCGCGACTCGTGTATGCAAGCGGTTATGTTATACCAATCTAAACATAACTCTGAAGCTCAACATATGACAATTGCAGCTGGTGGTGAGATTAGCTTTAAATCTAAGTCTGAACTAAAGAAACAGTTTAAGTCAGATCAAGAAGACATTGTTAGGGTTAACCCGAATCATTAAGCTTAAATTACAACAAAGGGGTGGCAATGTGCCACCCCTTTTAGTTTAACTCGTTTATTTATAAGCAATAAAACGATTTAGTTCACGTTAAGCCGCCGTTACTTTCATAGAATAACTGGCTTTAACGTGAATCCTTGAACAGGTTATAAGCTCATCTCACCGCGCAATACTTGTTGCATCTGAGCCTTCACTTCTTCGTAGCCTAGGTTTTGGCTTAATAGATAATGCAACTTCGCCAGTGCCGCTTCTGGTGTCATATCGTAACCACTCACCACGCCCGCTTCTGCTAGTGCACAACCTGTCGCGTAACCACCCATGTTGACTTTACCAGCCAAACATTGAGTTAGGTTCACCACAATAACACCGCGCTCTGAGGCATCTTTCAGGTGCTGAAGCAGTTCTGGGTTTTGTGGTGCGTTACCCACACCGAAAGTAAGCAGAATCATCGCGTTAACAGGTTGTAATAGCGTGTTACGGATAACTTCGTGTGAGATGCCTGGGTACATTGTGATTACGCCGATAGGTTGCGGAGTAATGTTATGAACCTTGAAAGCACCTTTAGGTTGTTCGTTTACCTTTACGTTATTGCTAAGTTGGATATTGATACCCGCTTCTAGCAATGGATTCAGGTTTGGAGACGTAAACGCATTGAAGCCATCTGCGTGTGATTTTGTGCTGCGGTTACCACGCATCAACTTGTTGTTGAAGAACAGTGTCACTTCGTTGATAGGGTAGTTTGCGGCAATGTGTAGCGCATTCAGCAGGTTTGCTTGTCCGTCTGAACGAAGCTCTGCTAGTGGGATCTGAGAGCCCGTAACAATCACAGGTTTGCCGAGGTTTTCAAGCATGAAAGACAGTGCAGAGGCAGTGTAAGCCATAGTGTCTGTGCCATGCAGGATAACGAAACCATCGTACTTATCGTAGTTCGCGCGAATGTCATCAGCGATAGTCTGCCAATCAAGTGGCGTCATATCTGAAGAGTCCATTAATGGAGAGTATTCGTGAATGGTGTACTTAGGCATCTCTGGGCGATGGAATTCAGGCATGCCAGCGAGCTGCTTATCCATGAAACCTGCGACTGGAACATAGCCGTGGTCAATAGACTTCTGCATGCCAATTGTGCCGCCGGTGTACGCGATATAGATGTGTTTTCTTTCCATGGCGATTAATACTTAGTGTGATGTAGGGAACAGGGGGGCGATTATAGCGAATTATCATGCAATAAAAAGAGGCACCTCACACAGAGGTACCCCTTAGTCATTGAGTTATTGGCTCAACTTATTGAACTTGGCAATTTAAGCAGAAAGCGTATCGGCCTTGTGGGTCGTTAAAGCTGCCTAACAGCTGGCTATCTTGAGCTAACTGCTGAGTAACAGGCTGTAAACTGCTTGGTATCATCGATTGAATATCTAGGCCTATCGACATCTGAACTTGGTTCATAAATTCTTGAATAAATTGTTCAGTGGCCGAAAGTGGCTCTTCTACCCAGTAGATGTTGTAGCTTTCAAGCTCTGCAAGTGAAGCCGCAGCTGCAACCGCATCATCGAAATCACCAATCTCATCGACTAAGCCTTTCTGAATCGCATCTTGACCTGTCCAAACTCGACCTTGAGCAATCTTGTCGACAGCATCGACTTCCAGACCGCGATTTTCTCCAACTAGGCTGATGAATCGGCGGTATCCGTTTTCAATGCCCATTTGGAACGCGTCTTTCGCGCCATCGCTAAGTCCAGTTGTAATACCAAGACCTGAGAAAGGTGAGGTGCCAACGCCATCAGTGTAAACACCAATATCGTTCAACCCTTTTTCGAAGGTGGTGATAACACTGAAGATACCAATTGAACCCGTTAGTGTGGTTGGCTGAGCTAGGATCTTATCCGCACCCATCGAGATCCAGTAACCACCCGAAGCAGCAAGGCTCGACATCGACACAACAACTGGTTTACCCGCTTGCTTGATCGCTTCTATTTCATTACGGATAACTTCAGAAGCAAAGGCACTGCCACCTGGGCTATCGACACGAAGTACAACCGCTTTCACTTTATCGTCGTTACGTGCTTGGCGCAGTAGGGCTGATGTGGTATCGCCGCCAACGGTGCCACGTGGTTGCTTGCCATCCATAATTGCGCCGCTCGCTACAATCACGGCAACGTCGTGTGATTCACTAGTCATGTTTGGAAGCATGGTTGTACGGTATTCGTAGTAACCAAACGCGTTGTAGCTGTCTTGGCCGTCACTGCCGAAAGCATCGGCAAGCTCTAGTCGAACTTGCTGGCGTGTCGCTAGCTCATCCACTAAGCCAAGTTTCTCGGCCAGTTTTGCAATGTCACCGTCCACAGACTCAAGTTCTTTCAAGAAGGTGTCCATGCTTGGGTTCAGTGTCTTAGCGTCTATTTGACGGTTATTGCTGACATCATCAACGTACGCACCCCATAGTTGGCTTAACCAACGAGAAGCGGACTCTTTCGCTGCGTCTGACATGTCATCACGAATGAAAGGCTCAATAGCTGACTTATAAGTGCCTACACGGAACACGTGCGTGTTGACGTCTAGTTTCTCTAACAACGTTTTGTAGTAAAGCGAGTAAGCGCTATAGCCTTTAAGAAGAACCCCACCATCTGGTGATAGGAAGACCTTAGTTGCGTAGCTGGCTAGGTAGTATTGGCTTTGGTTGTAAAAGTCACCCACCGCATAAATCGGTTTGCCTGATGCTTTGAACTCATTCAATGCTTTAGCAATGTAGCGCAGCTTGGTCAGGTTGGTTTCTGGCAGCTCTTTGAGTGCTAAAACGATACCAGTAACCTTGTCATCGTCTTTTGCGTAGCGAATCGTTTCAACGATATCAAACAGGATGTTCTCTTTTGGAAGGTCTTTGCCAAGCAGTGAACCTGTGACCGAATCCATCGGATTGATATAGCGGCTTTGTTCCACAATAGGGCCAGACAGGTTAAGCACTAAAGCCGAATCCTGTGGAACCGTCGGTTGAGCCGTATCTGAGTGGAAGTACACAAAGTAGATGATGGCGATACTGAGTAAAAAGACTAGGTTAACCAGCGCAAGACGTACAAACGTAATGAGCTTCCAAATCCCTTTAAAGATCATGCCTATAAATTTGAATATTTTTTTCATTCTGTCTCCGCAGTGAGATCACGTCGCTTTAACAAGCCGTAGTACCATTAATCTCAATAATATTAACTGCTTAGTATCCTACGATAATTCCCAAGCTCAAACTACACCAAGAATTGTTAATCGATATATATTCTCATTAAGTGTAGTCAAATTAAGGGCTTCTGAACGATTAATACGTGCAGCATTATGATCGGTGTTACAAAAATGTAAACGGTTGTTTGAACTTTTGGTAATTGAACTATACTGTGGTCAGACCACAAGGATAAAATAATAGAAGTGACGTCTGCCATGTACCCACATTTACTTGAACCACTCGATCTTGGATTTACCCAGTTACGTAACCGTGTATTGATGGGATCAATGCATACAGGTTTAGAAGAAAATAAAGAAGGTCTCCACAAACTCGCCGCGTTTTATGAAGAGCGAGCAAAAGGAGGCGTTGGCCTTATTGTTACCGGTGGTTTCTCTCCTAATTTACGTGGCAGATTAACCCCATTTAGTGCTGAATTCAGTAAAGTGAAGCATGCAAAAGCTCACCAAGTTGTTACCGAGGCCGTGCACAAGCATGGCGGTAAGATTGCCCTTCAGTTGCTGCATGCTGGCCGCTATGCCATGCACCCATTCGCGCAAAGTGCTTCGGGTATTAAAGCGCCAATCGCTAAGTTCGCACCGAGTGAGATGAGCCCTCGTCAGATCAAAAAGACCATTGGTGCCTTTGCCAACAGTGCCGAACTCGCCCAAGTCGCGGGTTACGACGGCATTGAGATTATGGGATCTGAAGGTTACTTGATTAACCAATTCATCTGTAAACGTACCAATATGCGTTACGACGAATGGGGCGGTTCTTATGAGAAGCGCATGCGTTTCCCGCTGGAGATTGTTAAATCGATTCGCGAAGCAGTGGGTGACGACTTCATTATTATTTTCCGACTGTCGATGCTGGATTTGGTTGAGCAAGGCAGCACCTTTGAAGATGTTGTTCTATTGGCTCAAAAGCTGGAAGAAGCAGGCGTGACTATTATCAATACCGGCATCGGTTGGCATGAAGCGCGTGTTCCGACTATCGCGACACAAGTACCGCGTGGTGCATTCTCTTGGGTGACGGAAAAAGTGAAACCATACGTGTCGATCCCAGTGGTGACATGTAACCGAATTAATACGCCAGAAGAGGCCGAACGTATTCTTAGCTCTGGGCAGGCTGATATGGTGTCTATGGCGCGTCCATTCTTGGCAGACCCGGATTTTGTTAATAAAGCAGCTCAAGACCAAGCTCAGTTCATCAATACCTGTATCGGTTGTAACCAAGCTTGCCTTGATAACGTGTTTAAAGGTAAACGTGCGAGCTGTTTGGTGAACCCACGCGCTTGTTACGAGACTGAAATTGTTGTTCAGCCAGCGCAAGCGACTAAGACCATTGCGGTTGTCGGCGCAGGCCCAGCCGGTTTAGCCTGTGCAACGACTTTAGCTCAGCGTGGGCATAAGGTTGACTTGATTGAGAAAAATGACCGTATCGGCGGTCAGTTTAGATTGGCAATGCAGATTCCGGGTAAAGAAGAATTCAGAGAAACGATTCGCTACTTTGCTAACCAAATCGACGCATCAGGCGTGAACCTGAAACTGGATACTGAGGCAACGTTTGAGATGTTGTTGAAGTACGATGAAGTCGTGATGGCGGCTGGCGTAGAGCCAAGAAAGCTCGATATTGAGGGCATTGACCAAGAAAACGTGGTCGATTACCAAACCTTGATTCGTGAAAAGACACCAGTAGGCGAAAAGGTCGCGATTGTTGGTGCTGGTGGTATTGGTGTCGATGTGGCAACCATGCTGACAGAACCGACTTCACACAGCCTAGACGATTGGCTGCATGAGTGGGGCATCGATAAGAATATGGAACACCCAGGCGGACTTTACCCTTACCCTGATTCATTCAGCGATAAAACGGTGTGGGTGATGCAGCGTAAAGCGGGTCGTGTTGGTAAAGGTCCGGGCAAAACTACAGGCTGGATTCACAAACGCACACTAGAAAAACGCGGTGTTAATCTACTGGGTGGCGTGAGCTACAACAAGATTGATGACCAAGGTCTGCATATCAGCGTTGGTAAGAAAGAGCAGGTGCTGGATGCTGACTCGGTTATCGTATGTGCAGGTCAGGTGTCAGTTCGTCCATTCGAAGACATGTGGCAAGAGTTTGGTGGCAAACTGCATGTGATAGGCGGCGCCGATTACGCGGGTGAATTGGATGCAGTACGCGCAATTCGTCAAGGTGTTGAGCTAGCGATTAAGTTATAGAATCAGCTATCAAACTGTAATCTTATCAGTAGATATTGTTACTTAATTTGCTGAGTTAGATTTTGAACAAGGCTCCTAAGTCATAGATTTAGGAGCCTTTATTGTTTCTAATCTAGCCTAAATGGACAGCCGTTGAGATTTATTATCGTTTGTATTCTGTGCTAAAGTTCAAGTATACAAATAATAAAGAAATAGTAAGGACTTCAAATGGATGCTTTGGATCTATTGCTCAACAGACGCTCAATCGCAAAACTCTCTGATCCGGCACCTGAAGGTGTGGCGTTAGAAAACATCATCAAAGCAGGGCTGCGTGCTCCAGACCACGGTGCACTAACACCATGGCGCTTTGTTATCGCGCAAGGTTCAGGCCTACAAAAGCTTTCAGACATCTTGGTGCGCGCCGCTGAAGCGGATGACAGCGAAGAAGCGGTTATCGAGAAAGTAAAAAAAGCGCCGTTCCGAGCTCCGATGGTGATTACTGTGATTGCCAAAGTAACTGAGCACGAGAAAGTGCCTGCTATCGAACAACATCTGTCTGCGGGTTGTGCTGCACAGGCGATGCAAATGGCCGCAGTCGCACAAGGTTTCCAAGGCTTTTGGCGCTCAGGTAAATGGATGTTCCACCCAGAAGTACACCAAGCATTTGGCCTAGAAGGCGACGATGAAATTGTTGGCTTCCTATACCTAGGCACTCCAGGCTGTACACCAATGAAAGTGCCAGAGCGCGACTTCTCTAAGTTCGTTGAGTTTTTATAAAGAAAGCTGAAGCTTGAATAGTGGAATGCTAACTGTATAAACAACCAGTTTTTCTTGATTTATTAGAGCCACATTAGATAATGTGGCTCTAATTGTTTGTAGCATCTGGAAAAACATGTCTCGCCTTATTATTGCTGAAAAACCAAGCCTCGGCCGCGCGATCGCCGCTGCACTACCTAATCCACAAAAGAAAGACCAAGGGTTTATCAAATGTGGCAATGGGGATGTGGTGACTTGGTGTATTGGACACTTATTGGAGCAGGTTGAGCCGGATGCTTATGACGACCGTTATAAGAAGTGGAATTTAGCCGATCTTCCTATCGTGCCGGAGCAATGGCAGCTAAGACCGCGTAAGACTTCAAGCAAACAGCTCACGGTGATCCGAAAGCTATTGAAGGACGCCACTCAAATTGTTCACGCCGGAGACCCGGATAGAGAAGGGCAGTTGCTGGTTGATGAAGTGATTGATTACTGCAAAGTCTCTAAGGCTAAGAAAGAGTCGATGGACAGGCTACTGATCAGCGACTTGAACTTACCTGCCGTAAAACGTGCACTTTCTCAAATGCGCAGCAACCGTGACTTTATTCCGCTTTCTATTTCCGCATTAGCGCGCTCTAGAGCCGATTGGCTGTATGGCATGAACATGACTCGTGCTTATACCTTACTCGGTCAAAAGGCTGGCTACCAAGGTGTGTTGTCGGTCGGGCGAGTACAAACGCCTGTACTTGGTTTGGTGGTAAGGCGCGATGAAGAGATCGAAAACTTTATTCCGAAAGATTACTTCACTTTGCACGCTTTGATCCCTTATCAAAATCACGGCCAGAGCTTTGATATTCGTGCGCGTTGGAAGCCAAGCGAAGCATGTAAACCATGGCAAGATGAAGAAGGGCGCGTGCTCAATCGAAAGCTGGTTGAGAATGTGGCTAACCGAATTGCGAATCAACCCGCGACGGTGACGGAATCAGAGCAAAAGCAAAGTAAACAAGCTGCGCCACTGCCTTACTCGCTGTCAGCTTTGCAGATTGATGCGTCTAAGCGTTTTGGTATGAGTGCTCAGCAGGTGTTAGACACGTGTCAGTCATTGTACGAGAAACACAAACTCATCACTTACCCACGTTCTGATAGCCGCTATTTGCCTAAAGAGCACTACTCACAGCGAGAGTCGATCGTAGACGCTATCGCTAACAATGCCAAAGAGCTGCAAAGTGGTGCTCAAGGTGCGGATCTTTCTCTTAAATCCAAAGCATGGAACGACAGTAAGGTCGATGCTCACCACGCAATAATTCCAACACCGAAGAAATCATCGGTGAACGGCTTGTCTGCCAACGAGATGAAAATCTATCAGCAAATCGCTCGCCAGTATCTAATGCAGTTCTACCCACCTGCCGTTTTTGCCGATGCTAAGCTGGTCTTTGATATCGCTGGTGGCGTGTTCATTGCGAAAGGACGTCAGCTTATCAACCCCGGCTGGAAGGTGTTGATGGGCAAAACAGACACCGAAGAAAAAGGGGATGGCACGGATACGGTTCCTCCATTGGATAAAGGTACGGTGTTGACGTGCCGTGAAGGCGTGATTGGTGATAAGAAAACTGAGCCACCAAAACACTTCACGGAAGCGACATTGCTTCAAGCGATGACAGGTATCGCGCGTTTTGTTGCGAACAAAGATCTCAAAGCCATTTTGAAAGAAACCGATGGCCTTGGCACAGAAGCAACCCGTGCGGGTATTCTAGATACTCTATTCAAAAGGCAGCTGCTAACGCGCCAAGGTAAGAGTCTTCACAGTAGCCCTGCGGGCAGAGGCTTGATTCATGCCTTACCTGAGGATTCTACCTTCCCAGACATGACGGCACATTGGGAGCACCAGCTGCAAGGCATGGCAGAACGAAATCAAGCGTATCAGCCTTTCATGCAAGCGTTAGAAAGCAAGATTGATGGTTTAATGGGTAAAGTAAAAACGGGAGAAGTTCCTGAATCACTCCGCCACCTTCCTAAAGTCGAGAGACCTGCCTTCAAACGCCGTAAAGGCGGTGGGGCGAAGAAGTCTTACGCCAAGACAGGTACGTATGCTAAGAAAGGTACTTCCGCTAAAAAGAGCACTAAAAGCTAAGACTTATTGAGGTTAGGATTAGCGACCGACTTTACGGCCACAACGTTTAAACAGTTGCTGCCAATAGTCAACATGGCGACGAGTGGATGATCGAAAGGCTTGATGTGCATCTTGGATGGGAAAGTAATAACTGTGCAGTTCAGGTTGCGCGTCAAACATTCCTAGTTGCGGGGCTATGTGCTGATAGTAGCCATCCAGTTGCGCCATGTAAGGCTGAACCTTACCTATGTATTGTTGCTCGAACACATTGTTGAGATAGCGGAACTTAGTGGTGTCTCGTTGTTTACCACAGATGATCTTGTCATCAAAAGTTGTCAGCTGTTTGGTGATGGTATCAAGCTCAACTGACGCCCGAGCGAGCGAGTAGTATAAATCCCCAAGGGTCGAACTCTTCTCTAATACTTCTTGAACCTCAGTGGTTTTGCCGGAAACGAGCGATGTGTTTAACGCTTGATTGATGTGTTCTAACGCATCACTGGTTTGTCGTACCTGATCGCCTATATCAGCGCGTAACCACTGACTACCCCGCATTTGTGACTGCATAGCATCGCTGGCATAGATGAGATTCCATTGATGCAGTGGAAACTGTGCGAGTTTCTGTTGCTCAATTTCTCTTAGTAATTCTACGATCTCTGGGTCTAATTCATTACTGGATAAACATTTGCCCACGCCTTCAAGTAGCGCGACTTGATAATCGTAATTACGAAACTCATCCGCGACCTTGCCCAGAACCGAATTTCTTTCTGCAATTAGGTTGAATAATCCACACTGACGAAGCTGGTAGCTGTCGATGAGGCCGATAGAGAGTGAGGGCACGTCAAGCAGCAGTTCTCGTTTTCTCGGTAGGCTTTCAAATTCCCATTCCTCTATTATCTCGTCAGCATCTTGTACTCTGGCTATCTTTGTTTGATAGTCGTCGAACAAGTCGCCGGGGCCATCACTGAAACAGCCAGCTAGCATCACTGTTAGACAAAACAGCGTTGAGTGCTTAACTAGGTTTGAGAGATGCCCTGCATTCATCTGTGGATTACCAGTCAATTTCGCTGCCATCGAAATTGAAGAAGTGACCACTCACTTCGGTATTCGCTGACTCGATGACTTCAATCAGGCCGGAAGCTGAAGTGTCGGTGTCGATCAGAGCATTAGGGCCACCCATTTCAGTCTGCACCCAACCTGGATGCAGTGCTAACACCGTAAAGCCATCATCGGTTAAGTCGTTGCTTAGGCTCTTCACCACGCCACTCTTCAACATCGGTATTACCCAGCCCGTAGCCTTTAGGGCCATAGTAGCCAGCGTTGTTGATCAAGATATCAATCGACTCTATTTGCGAAGGGAGTTGGCTTACTGCTTGGTAATCGGTTATCTCTAATTGAATACAGGTAAGGTTGGTGTTGTGGTCTGCGAGTGAGAGCAGTTCTTTTGCTGAATTGTCATCACGATAAGTCGCGTATACCTTGTGATTACTTTCCAAGTATTGTCGAGTCAGGCTTAAGCCAATGCCGCGGTTCGCTCCAGTAATAAAAATAACGCTCATGGTGATTCCTTTTCAGTTCAATTAGTTAAGTTTGATGGCTTAACACGAGAAAATCAACGCTCCACCAACTGGCCATTAGCATTCCTACAAAAATCATTACTGCTGCCGCTGAGCCGCAGATCACCCCAAAGATGAGTATTACGTTTTTCATTATGGTCTCTACTTTATAATTAATAACAATGATAACCATTATCATTAATTAAGGTTGTCGCCAAGTTTGAGGCTGTTATGATTTTGAGAAAGATACGCAATTAGCCTGATTATGATTCCTTTAATTTACCACCCAATCTATTCACAGTTACCTTTACCAGAAGGTCATCGCTACCCAATCAACAAATATCAGTTGTTGCATAGTGCTGTTGAGGCGCTGATGAATAGCGAACCTCGATGGAAGTGCAAGTTTGAAGTGTGCCAACCAACGCCGGTTTCGGTTGAGCAAGTAAAACAGGTACATGATAGCGAATATGTTGATTTGCTCGTGTCTGGTAAGTTACCTGCAGCAAAGATGAGACGTATCGGTTTCCCGTGGAGCGAGCAACTTATCGAAAGAACACTCTACTCAAGTGGTGGAACCTGCTTGGCCGCTGAAATGGCAATAGAGACTGGTTTAGCGATTCATTTGAGTGGTGGTTATCATCATGCGCATCATGATTTTGGAAGTGGCTTTTGTTTGTTGAACGATTTGGTTTTAGCGGCAAAACACGCGCTGACCTTTGAACATATCGATAAAGTGCTGATCGTTGATAGCGACGTTCATCATGGTGATGGCACAGCAACTCTTTGCCAAGACAACGACGACATCATTACTCTGTCGTTCCACTGCGATAAAAACTTCCCTGCACGAAAGCCGCTATCCGATTTAGATGTGCCATTAAGTCGTGAAACAGAAGATGAAGAGTTCCTACGTTGTTTTGAACAAGTCACTAAGTTAGCGATTGCTCACCATCAACCTGATCTGATTATTTATGATGCGGGGATCGATATCCATCAAGACGATGAACTGGGTTATTTGAATGTTTCGACAAAAGGGATATTTGAACGCGACTGTTTCATGATTGAATTAGCGAGATCAGAGTCTATTCCGATGGCCAGCGTAGTCGGTGGCGGATACCGCACTCAACACCAAGATCTGGTGCCGATTCACATGCAACTGTTAAAAGCGGCTTATCATGTTTACAGTTAGCCTCTCAAATTGGCGCCTGATAGCTCATTGAAATGATGGTGTGAAATAAGCGCATATTGCACCATAAAAGACACAGCTGCACCATTATGGATCATTTAAAGTTCTTTTTTATTAATTAGTTACGTATTTGTGTGATTAATTGTGGTCTGTAAATTGCTTTACCCATGTGTCTATAAAAACACAAGGGATAAAAATGAACCTGACGGACAAGGAACGTAGTTGGCTTAATTGGTTTGGCGCAACAGGAAAACTGGCTATGCGCAGAGCTTGTTTCCTCAATAGAAGTAGGACGGAAGAGCTTGAACAAGCTTTTGAAAGTATTGCTCACACGCGAGTTCAACTTCTGCATAATTGGGTCAAGAATCAATGGGATTTTTTAGAAGACTCTGCGGTTTATTTAGCAAGTCGAACGGAAGAACAAGCTCAGGGGACGTTAGCTAGTCTTCTTAAACGCAGTACGGATTTTTCTGAGTTGGCGATCGTCGATGCCAAGGGGATCGCACAAGCATCGAGTTATCATGAACATATAGGGGTTACTCTTGGAGACAAGAAGGCTTTAGTTGAAGGGGCTTCAAAGCGTTATCTTCATAGGCCGTATATGGATCCACGCACGTTGAACGTAGGGGCCTCGAGTTCATCGTTTCATTACCAAGTGACGTTGATGTTTTATGTCCCATTTTCTCGGGATGAAGGGCCACAACAATTCTTATGTGGTCGTGTTCCAAATGATGTTATTGGTGACATTATTCAAAGAGAAGCGGGGCATATTTATAGCGAGTCGGGTGATAACTATATCTTTATGGTCGACTCCATTCATGATCCTCATACTCAGCCGGGTGTTGCGCTCTCTCGTTCTCGCTTTGAAGATAATACCTTTTCACACGGCGAGAACTTAAAGCAAGGGGTTCATACTGATTGGGGAACGGTTAAGATCCAGCACCACACCGAATTTGAGATTCGCTTTACAGACCCAGCCACTAATCAGCTTCACCCAGGCGTAAGAGAAACCATTAAAAATGGCAATAACTTGTTTATTGGTTATCCGGGGTATTCTGACTATCGCCACATACCCGTTATTGGCAAAGGTATCACTTTTCAATTGGATGGTTCACCAGATACCTTTGGCATGATGTGTGAGTCCGATTTAGAAGAGGTCTACAGAGACCGAAGTCTAAGTTATACCTTATCTAAGCACTTTATCAGCTGCATGCTACTGCCTCTATTTGTTCCATTACTGTTTGCCAACCTTTATACACTCACACCTTTTATGCAGAGTGGCATTATGTTCGCTTGCGCGTTGCTTTCATTGGGCTTATTCCGTTTAGTTAGCGCCAAACCACTAGCGAAGAAGATTCATGAAATGACCGGGGTAATGCAGACCTTAGCTGAAGGTGATGGCAACTTAAGTCGGAGACTTGATCCCACCACATTCAGTCATAATGAACTTGGCAACTTAGGGCGCTGGACTAACAGTTTTATCGACAATTTAGATAACACGGTGAGTGAGTTGATCCATGCGAGTCACGAAGTTAGAGAGGTTTCGGAATCGATGTTTCGTCGCAGTGTCGTGATGAAGCAAACCAGTGATGATGCATCACAAGCGTTAAGCAATATGCTTCAGTTGAGTCAGTATCAACAGAGCGAAATTACTCATGCGAGTGTCTCAGCAACGCAAATGGACACGGTGATGAAACAAGCCGTCCTGAGCGCAGAGAAGGAGTACAATCAGTCCGTCGAAGGCATGGAGATTGTTCGCAATATCGTAGAAAGCTCGGCGCATAGCGTGAATGAGGTGAATAATGAAATGACTAAGGTGTCTGACATTATAGATATCATTACTGACATTACCGCGCAGACTAACCTTTTGGCCTTGAATGCGGCCATTGAGTCGGCAAGAGCAGGTGAACACGGGAGAGGGTTCTCTGTCGTCGCTTCTGAAGTAAGAACTCTGGCTGACCGAACTTCACAAGCTGCTAACCATATTAGTGACCTAATGAAAGAGCTGCATAGTAAGTCTCGCAGTGCTGTTGAGTCCATGGAGCGAGGTGTCGAGAATGTGAGTAAAGGAAACTTAACAGTCGACTCAAATGCTCGCAGTGAGCAAATTCAATCAGCGGTGAGTGACCTCTTTACCACGATGTCTAACTTAGATGAAAACAGTCAGAAAAATGGACAAACGGCAGATAAAGCCCAACGTTCTACAACTGTCTACTAAGCAACTCGCACGTCGAGTGTCCTTGATGGGCAATGCATTGAGCCGTTTAGACCAATTGATTGGGCGTTTTGAAGTGAGCCGAAAGGTGGCGTAGTGGAAAATACGTAATACCAATTAAAGTAAAAATGTGATCTAATTAAGATTGATGAATTATTGTGAA
>NZ_JBGOOD010000028.1:24591-64977 GCF_041439475.1 Vibrio sp. 1S139 | reverse complement strand
AGGTTACGACGTTCGTTTCGATGATTGAATGTGTCGATTTAAAGACGCTTACCTTATATCCTGTGACAACAGTACTTAAGCTTGTGTTGTAAATACGCATGACAGAGCCAGCGATGATTTACAGGTCGACCAAAATTGTCTTAGTGGTAATCCCACCTTGGTCATCGATTATCTTCAGTGTCACCTCGTGCTTTCCGTATGAAGGGAAGATTGACGTGAATGTGCGACCTCGTTTCACCTTTCCGTTTGGAAGTGTCCACTCGGTATCAACAATACGACCATCGCTGTCTGAACTTGTAGACCACATGGTTACCCAGCGGCCCAAGTGAATGTACTTCGCGCTCGCTTCTGGAAGGGCGTTTGGAGATTCAACACTCACTACGGAGCTAAATGAAGCGGTAGCGCCTTTGTCGTCGACAACAGTCAAGTTCACCGTGTATTCGCCCGCTTGCTCGTAAGACCAAGTTGGTGCCACTTCGTTACTTGTTGTGCCGTTCCCAAAGTCCCATAGGTAACGGGCGATCTCACCGTCTTGGTCTGAGCTGAAGTTGTTTGCAGAAACAGTCAGACCAGTCACATTAAGCTCGAAGTTCGCAGTAGGAACGATGTTGTGTTGGCTTACTTTAGATAAGCGAACCACACCGTATTCGTTGTTATCACTCTGATTCACAATATCGACCGCTAAACCAAACTCCGTCAGGATGCGTCCTGAATCAGGCGCTTGAGGCGATGTGTAATCTTGGTCATCCGAGAAGCTAGCATTGCCAACCAAACTGGTATCTTCGAGTACATCGTTGTCGCTGTTTACAAGACGCATTGGAGTATGATCTTTGAGTGAAAACGCTGCGTCTCGAACTTGGTAGCGTGTTTGAGCCGCTTCACCAGAGTTTGCCCACACCATGGCATTTTGGTCTGCATCGACCACGCCTAACCAACCTTCACCAGGGTGTTTACCTACCCAGTTGTCGGTTAGTGATTCGTCGACGTACCAAATGATCAAGCCAGGGTCGAATGACATCAGTTGTCCCATGCGTTTGATGTTCGCTAGGCCTTCATCAACATCCATGTGGCTGCGCCATTGCAATAGATAGTAGTGCTGCGCTTGATGGAATCCATTACTCAGCTTGTAACCATTAAGGGCGAAGGTGGAGTTGCTTTCACCATCGTCTATTGAGGTCACTTCACCATCGACAACAACAGCAAGGTTATCTAAATAGAAGCCTTCCATTGCTAAGCCGCCATCGGTGATGTATTCAAAAGACAGTTCCACTTCTTGGCCTGCCCATTGTGAAACGTCGAACTCAGCGTCGACCCATCCGCCAGATTCGCCGCCAATAGCAGGAACGAGGTCCGTGTTGTATGGATCGTCCATTGAGGTAATGTTTCCTGCAATGGCTTGTCCGTTGATTAGCACGCGCGCAAAGTCGTAGTCTTTTTCAATCTCATACCAAGTTTTGAAAGACAGCAGTGCAGAATCACCCGCTGGGATCATCAACTTGCGAGTCATACTGTTTTTCAGATCATCGCCTTTTTGAGAGTGGAATGAATACTCGCCCTCAAAGGGTTTCAGACTTTCAATCTGCTTTTCAGGAAGATCCACTTTGATCATGTTAGGACGACTGTTATCCGTTGTTTGGAACAGCGTATACACTTGTGGATTGTCTTCTAGGTCATCAATCGAGAGCTGATCATCGTTAACCCAACGTCCGCCAATCGATTTCTGTAGGAAGTGTTTTGCCCAAGAGCTGAATGCCGTTGGTTGTGTACCACCAATTTGACCAGCCCAACTGCCCGAAGACATGATTGACCAGTAAGAAACCGGTTCGCCTCTGCCTGTGTATTGCGTGTCATACTCGTCTGGTAAGCCTAAATCATGACCATATTCGTGGGCACAAACACCTGCAGCCGCATCAATCGGTTGAATGGTGTAATCGAACGCCGCGTATTGGCCACCAAAGCGGTCAGGAAGAGAGCTAGAAGTACCTTCCAGTACATGAGTGCGACCAAGGTTGAATCGGTGAGACCAAATCGCATCAGGGCCTAACACGCCACCACCGGCTTCTTCGCCTACCGATGCATGAAACACCATCAGGTGGTCAATCACACCATCGGGTTCGCGGAAATTTCCGTCACCGTCGTAATCGTAACGATCTTCGATGTCGTAATCGGCAAGGTTGATACTCGGATCTTGAGCTAGTTGATTCAGCGCTTCACGAACCAGTTCTTGGGCGTTTAGGTCGTTGTCGGTGGTAGGGGAGTTGCCACCATAGAATGACGCAGGCTTAGAGGCGCGATACCAACCTGCCGCTTGACCTGCAACGCTGTAGCTGTCACCTGACTCGCTTTGGTAATATTGGCGCATCGAGATTAGGTTCTCGCCATTTGGCCCTGTGTAGCCAGAATTTGAAAACAACAACTCTTGATAATGTTCAGGGTTGTAGCTCTCGTAGAGCATCTGCGTGTGCTCTTCGGTCAACTTGTTGTCATCCCAGTTCAAATCAGGGAAATCGACCAATAGAGCGAGTACTTTATCGGTGCGCTTGGTGCCGACTTCTAAAGCAAAGACACTCGCTTTTTTAACGCCAGACCCTTTTTCTATGGCTTTGAGTATTTTTGCGCGTTGCTCAAGTGCTTTTTTTCCGAATTGAGCATCGCCTTTGAAACCTGAATTGATTTTATTTTTCAAGTAACGGTCAAGCGCATCCTGCTTTGCCACATCGGTTGCATCTTGGTCGACTAAGCCTTGTCTAACTAGCATTTCAATGAGTTTGTCTTCATTAACTACGCCTAAATCAATAGGTGTTTTTGCATAACCACTGACGCTAAATAGAGTAAGCATTGCTGAAGCCAACAATGTTCTTCTCATCATTTTCATTATATTTCCTTTTTATATTTCCATGTCGATATCAGTATCAACTTGCCTTATTCGGATCTGTTGTCCGAGTTTGGCCTAATACACTCTTGTGGTGTCTTATTTAACTGACGTGTGTTTGTTGTATTTTTTTTACCTTCTATCTCTTTTGTATTGGTTGTCTCTTTTCTATTTTTTGAATCAAACGGAGTGCTCTTCACTTTTTTAGCGTTGAGATAGATACGCAAAGCTTCTTGATTTTCCTCATAGGTTAAGCCTGAACAGATAACACCTTGTTTTATCAATAACTTCAGCAATAGTTCGTCGTTCTCAATAGTGGAAGCCTGTGACAGTGAGGAAAAAATTAGAACCATTAAAGCCATTGTTTTGTGTGACATTATTATATCAAGCCATCAGTTTTGATTATGTAACAAAATATATTTATAAATTTTACCAATCAAATGGATAATTATTACAATTAATTATTCGTTCCGGTTTCAACATTTAGAGTTAATATAAAATAAGGAGTGTTATTTATTCTATTGTCAGTTATTTAATGGGTTTTGTTGAATGAATAGTTGATAGTTTGGATGTTTAATAACATTGATTAGGTCGTGGTTATTATTCTGGAGGGCGCTTTATACAAGGCGTTGGGTTCTAACTAATAAGATGATTTTTTATTATCGGTGTTTTAAAATACGCATGTAATAACTGAGTCATTAGTAAATACCCATGCTCAAATTATTTTTACTCAAAATATCAATAATTAGGGTATTGAGAGTAACTTTCAGTGTTTAAATGACGTGAAATTTAACAATAGCAGAGCTGGTCGGGTTGTCACCGCCTGCTTGCTTAAAGCGAGTGAAACGGCTGAGAGAAGAGGGCGTGATTGTCGGTGGTGTGTCCATCATTAATCCAGAACTGACCGGCAGTAAGATGACTTTGGTTGTGTCCGTGGAAATGGAGCGTGATCGAGGGGATATTTACCAAATCTTTCGCCATTCTATTTCAAAGGCAGAAGAGGTCACGCAGTGCTATCAGATATCAGGCAGCTTTGATTTCATGCTGATTGTGACGGTCAAAGACATTCAAGCCTACGAAGACTTTGTGGAGCGAGTACTACGCAAAGATCTGAATATTCGTAAATTCCATACCTCTGTCTCAATGAGAACCGTGAAATTTACCACTGCCGTAAACTTAGATGAGTCGTGACTGTTGGCATGAGAAGATAGTGAAGTTATTAGCTTTGTGAGGTACTTAGCTAATATTTGTATAAATAGCAGGCATTTACACAAAATGTGACGTTCACATTTTGTCATAACTTTAATAATTGTATATATTCCTCGCCTAAAATAATAATTAACCTAAGTTAATATAATGACTGTCAGCTCATCTACTCAATCTCGTGAAACGCTTCTCAGCGAAAACGAACAACTTGTCTCTACCACTGATTTAAAAGGCGTGATTACGTACAGTAATGATGCTTTTTGTCGCATAGCGGAATACAGCCAACAAGAATTGCTAGGGCAACACCACAATATCGTAAGGCATAACGATATGCCGAAAGCCGCTTTTGCTGATATGTGGGTTAACCTAAAGCAAGGTAAAGCTTGGCGTGGCATCGTAAAAAACAAAACCAAATCTGGTGGGTTTTACTGGGTCGATGCTTATGTAACTCCAATTTACGACAATGGTAAGGTGAGTGGCTACCAATCTGTTCGTGTTAAGCCAAAGAATGAATGGATACAAGTTGCAGATAAGGCTTACCAAGGCCTCTTGAAGGCTGAAAAGTCGGGTCACCAATGGTCATTAAAGATCAGTGACAGTGTTCGTTACGCCGTGTTGCTAGGCTCTTTGGCTGCGCCGTTAATTTCAAATCTCATTGAAGTAGGGCAAGTATCACAATGGTTGTTGAGCCTACTTCCTGTTTCAGCATTAGCACTGCTTTTCCGACAAGAGCTGATTGATACTCCACTGCAGTTGAAAAAGCTGCAATCTAAATTCGATAGTGTTAGTCGTCTTGTTTATTCAGGTAATAGTCAGTTCTCTATTGCCGATTTTCACTTAAAACTATTGTCTGCAAGAATCCACACCGTATTAGGTCGCATGACAGACTCAGCCAAGCCGTTACAAGATTTGGCTGACAACCTAAATGCGACGTCATTTGAAGTATCAGAAGCCTTAGATCAACAAACAAAAGACATTCTTCAAGTACGAGAGGCGACTGAAGAGGTTGAAGTCACCGCCAATGAGGTCTCTTCTCGCACAGAAGAAGCGCACCAGATTGTTGATGTGACTTTGCAAACCTGTGCTGGCGCTAAAGAAAGCATTAATCAAACTCATCAAAACTTAGAGAGCCTAGCTTCTCAGGCTGAAAAGGCGACTCAAACGACTTACCAACTGAGCGATCAAGCGCAGAGCGTAAGCAAGATAATGGAAGAGATTGGTGGAATCGCCGAACAAACCAACTTGTTGGCCCTGAACGCTGCGATTGAAGCGGCGAGAGCGGGCGAGCAAGGACGAGGCTTTGCCGTTGTTGCCGACGAAGTCCGTGCATTGTCGGGTCGAACCTCAAAGGCTACGGTTCAGATCAAAGAGAGCATCGATACCATGCTAACGACGATTGAAGGGTGGCAAAAAGATATTCTGGCGAACCGTAAGCAAACGGACGCATGTGGTGATGTTGCGAAGGTGAGTGCAGAGCGCTTGTCGGAAGTCGAAAACCTAATGCAATCCATGAATGAACTCATGCAGTCTGTTGAAAGTTCTGCTCATAAGCAACGTGAGCTGTCGAGTGAAGTCAATCTGCATATGCAGTCTATCGCCTCGACCGCAGAACAAAACTTAGTGGCAACGCATTCTGTGAAAGACCACTCCACAGAGCTAAAAGAACGAGTCAATGAGTTCTACCAACTGGCAAAGCGTTTCGAAGAAAAATAGCCGTTAGATTTAATCCGAATGAGAGAAAAGACAAAAAAAGCCCCGCATTTTCATGCGGGGCTTTCTGTATGCATCAACCCATTGAAGGGCGAGGCAATGTATTCAAGATTAAGCTAGAAGCTCTTTCGCTGTGTTTACTACGTTTTCAGTAGTGAAACCGAACATCTTGAATAGCTCACCTGCAGGTGCAGACTCGCCGAACGTTGTCATACCGATGATCTTGCCACCGAAACCAACGTACTTGTACCAGAAGTCAGCGATGCCAGCTTCTACAGCGATACGTGCCGTTACGTCAGATGGAAGTACAGACTCACGGTACTGCGCGTCTTGTTTGTCGAACGCATCAGTAGCAGGCATTGAAACTACGCGTACTTTTTTACCTTCAGCCGTTAGCTCAGCAGCAGCATTAACCGCTAGCTCAACTTCAGAACCCGTTGCGATAAGGATAAGCTCTGGCTTGCCTTCACAATCTTTCAGGATGTAACCACCCTTAGCGATGTTTGCTACTTGCTCAGCGTCACGATCTTGTTGTGCAAGGTTTTGACGAGAGAAGATAAGTGCAGAAGGACCATCTTTACGCTCGATTGCTAGTTTCCAAGCAACAGCAGACTCAACTTGGTCACATGGACGCCATGTGCTCATGTTTGGAGTTAGACGTAGAGAAGCGATCTGTTCAACCGGTTGGTGAGTAGGACCATCTTCGCCTAAGCCGATAGAGTCGTGCGTGTAAACTTGGATGTTCTGAACTTTCATCAGAGCAGCCATACGCATAGCGTTACGAGCGTATTCCATGAACATTAGGAACGTTGCGCCGTATGGTACGAAACCACCGTGCAGAGCGATACCGTTCATGATAGCCGTCATACCGAATTCACGTACACCGTAGTGGATGTAGTTACCAGAGAAGTCGTTTGCTTCAAGAGACTTAGAACCAGACCACATAGTCAGGTTAGAAGGCGCAAGGTCAGCCGAGCCGCCCATGAATTCAGGTAGCATAGCACCGAACGCTTCTAGAGCATTTTGAGATGCTTTACGTGATGCGATGTTTGCTGGGTTAGCTTGAAGATCAGCGATGATTGCCGATGCTTTCTCTTCCCACTCAGCTGGTAGGTCACCGTTTACGCGGCGTTTGAATTCAGCTGCCAGCTCAGGGTATGCTGCTTCATAAGCTGCAAGTTTCTCGTTCCACGCTGCTTCCTTAGCTGCGCCTGCTTCTTTCGCATCCCACTCTGAGTAAACTTCCGACGGAATTTCAAAAGGACCGTGCTCCCAACCTAATTCTTTACGTGTTGCTGCAATTTCTTCAGCGCCTAGTGGAGCACCGTGACAGTCGTGCGTACCTGCTTTGTTTGGAGAACCAAAGCCAATCACTGTTTTAGTACAGATTAGAGTAGGGCGAGGGTCCGCTTTAGCCGCTTCAATTGCTGCATTGATAGCGTCAGAGTCGTGACCATCTACCGCTGGGATTACATGCCAGCCGTAAGCTTCAAAACGCTTAGGTGTATCGTCAGAGAACCAACCTTCCACTTCACCATCGATAGAGATACCGTTGTCATCCCAGAAAGCAACCAGCTTACCAAGACCAAGCGTACCTGCTAGAGAACATGCTTCGTGAGAAATACCTTCCATCAGACAGCCATCACCCATGAATGCATAAGTGTAGTGGTCTACGATGTCGTGGCCTTCTTTGTTGAACTGAGCAGCTAGCGCTTTCTCAGCCATAGCCATACCAACAGCGTTAGTAATGCCTTGACCTAGAGGACCAGTCGTTGTTTCGATGCCTGGTGCGTAGCCGTACTCTGGGTGACCTGGAGTCTTAGAGTGCAGTTGACGGAAGTTCTTAAGATCTTCAATTGAAAGCTCGTAACCTGCTAGGTGCAGCAGAGAGTAAATCAGCATTGAGCCGTGGCCGTTAGACAGGATAAAACGGTCGCGGTCAGCCCACTCTGGGTTTGCTGGGTTGTGGTTTAAGTGAGAACGCCAAAGTACTTCAGCGATGTCAGCCATACCCATAGGTGCGCCTGGGTGACCAGAGTTTGCTTGTTGTACGCCGTCCATGCTTAGAGCACGAATAGCGTTAGCTAGATGTTTTCTGTTTTGAGGAGATTGATTCATAAGAACTTCCGAATAAAAATTAAGAAAAACAAAATTGATAAAAGTAGGGGAACTGAACGTTCCCCTATTTGAATTTGGTAAGAGTGATTACAGCTTAGCTGCGATCATGTCTTCTAGTTTGCCTTGGTCAACGGCGAAGTTGCGGATGCCTTCAGCCAGTTTCTCAACAGCCATTGCATCTTGGTTGTGGTCCCATAGGAACTCAGCGTGAGTCATCGCTGCTGAACGCTCTTTAGTACCGTTAGAGTCGATAAGCTTCTCTACTACTTCGCCTTCTGCTGCTTCTAGGTCTGCTAGAAGTTGAGGAGCGATAGTTAGACGGTCACAACCAGCAAGCTCAAGGATCTCGCCGATGTTACGGAAGCTTGCGCCCATAACAACAGTTTTGTAGCCGTGGTCTTTGTAGTAGTTGTAGATATCTGAAACAGAGATTACGCCTGGATCTTCTGAAGCTTCGAAATCACGACCTTCTTTCGCTTTGTACCAGTCCATGATGCGACCAACGAAAGGAGAGATTAGGAATACGCCAGCTTCAGCACAAGCACGAGCTTGAGCGAAAGAGAATAGAAGCGTTAGGTTACAGTTGATGCCTTCTTTCTCTAGGATTTCAGCAGCACGGATGCCTTCCCAAGTAGAAGCCAGTTTGATAAGGATGCGGTCGTTAGTGATACCAGCGTCGTTGTACATTTTGATAAGTTGACGAGCTTTAGCAACGCTGCCTTCCATGTCGTAAGAAAGACGAGCATCTACTTCAGTAGAGATACGGCCAGGTACAACTTTTAGGATTTCTTTACCGATGTTCACGTTAAGCATGTCGCAAGTATCTTGAACTTGCTGTGCTTTATCACCGCTTTGCGCTTTTGCGTATTCGATAGAAGCATCGATTAGAGGAGCGTACTCAGCAATTTGAGCAGCTTTAAGAATTAGAGATGGGTTAGTTGTTGCATCTTCAGGAGTGTACTTGCTGATAGCTTCGATATCGCCAGTGTCAGCTACAACAGTTGTTAGTTTACGAAGTTGCTCTAATTTATTGCTCATTTTGATCATCCTATGTATCGCATAACACCTCATTAATGGGAGAGGTGTGGGCATTTGCAAGCTAACTAATGAAGTTCTCAATGGTTGTACCAGTGAGCCAAACTTACATTAATTTAAATTTTTCTCCGAACGAACATTTGCACAGAACATTTGATCGCTCGATGAGTAAATGATGTAGCCATATTTATCCGATCTAGCCCCAAAGTCAACGGTAAATAGTGCTGTATGGTGACTTCAGTCAAATATATTTCACTCTAGTAATCATGGGGTATGCAAGCAAACGTTTAACGAGCAAAGTGAGGTGAATTAATCAACAACAAAACCATGGTTATGACAATGAGCAAATGTACCTTGCTGTTACATATGTTCGGGGTGTAAACTTGTGTATCACTTGCTTAAGCATCGAACATTTGTTCTTCAAGCAGGTAAAATAATTGTTAAATATTGGTTGAGTGGTATATGAGTAAGAATATCCAAGATGTTTCCGAAGAAAACACTGATCTCCTCACTGAAGTCGCGGTTGCTTATTATCAAGATGGTGCCACGCAAGAAGAGATATCTAAAAAGTACTCTATCTCCCGTGCAAAGGTTGGTCGAATGCTCAAGCAAGCCCGAGATGAGGGCATTGTTGAGATCACCGTGAAATACCACCCTGTCTTTAGTGCGAAGATCGAGCAACGTTTGATCGAACGATTTGGTGTAAAGCGTGCGCTTGTGGCACTAGACCAACCGAATGAAGAGAAGCAACGACTCCAAGTAGCCGGTTTAGTGTCTAACTATCTTACCAGTACACTGAAAAACGGTATGGTGGTGACAGTAGGGCAAGGGCGAAACGTATCGTCTGTTGCTCACCACACTGGCGTAATTACGCCACGAGACTGTAAATTCGTGTGTGGTATCGGCGGTATTCACCCAAGAGGCGGTATGTTTAATGCCGACCATATATGCAGGCAGCTAGCCAAAAAGTACGGTGGATCTTCTGAAACCTTATACGCGCCGGCTTATGCCGAGAATAAAGCGCAAAAAACCGCATTTATGGAAAACAGCACCGTTAAGCAGACACTCGATCTCGCTCGAAAAGCCGATGTTGCATTAGTCGGTATCGGTGATATGAGTGAAAACAGCTATATGGTCGACTTAGGTTGGTTTACCGCAGGTGAGGTCGTTCAATCTCGTTTATTGCAAGGAGTCGTCGGTGACTTTGCGGGTTATGACTTTTTCGATGTTCACGGTAAAACAGCAAACACAGTAATGAGTGACCGTGTGATTGGTTTGGCCTTGGAAGAATTCCGCCCAATTGCAGAAGTCATTGCCATTGCAGCGGAGAACAGTAAGCCATTAGCTCTATTAGGCGCACTAAGGACCGGTGTGGTCGATGTGATAGCGACCAGCGTAAGTAATGCTTTGACGGTACTTAACTTGGACGAACAACTTAGCGTGAATAAACCAAACGGCAGTGAATAGTAAGATATTTATGCTTCGTTGAATTCACTATTTGAGTAATCATGGAAATTCCCCCTAATGAAACCAGTGCAATAAGGGGGATAACTATTAGACATGACTCGAATAGTGAATTTGTTCAGCGGTTGAAAGAATTATCACTCTTTAATGTTAAGCCACACTAAAGGAGATAATTATGAAACTGTCATTTATCACACACGCTATTTCTAGCAACAGTGACCAATCAAGTTCTATCTTTAAATCTATTTCTATCTTTGGGCTTAGCTCAATAGCCACGGCTTGTATGCTCACACCTACAGTACATGCCGATGATAAAGTCGTCGCAGGGTATTTTGCGGATTGGCAATATCTGAATAAAGACAACCCCTATACCGTTGACGACATACCTGCAGACAAGCTCTCACATATTATTTACGCCTTCTTGAGCATGTGTGGTCCTCATAGCGGTACTGGTGAGCCTGTCCAAAAACAAATTCAGCAGCAATGTGCAGACAAACAACCATATACCGCGATTATTGTGGATAAAGAAGCTGCGTTAGAAGTCGATTTCGGAGACGTGGGTGTTGATGTCGCCTATAAAGGTCACTTTGCCCAGTTAGCTCAATTGAAGAGCGAAAATAAAAATATCAAAATATTGCCCTCATTTGGTGGGTGGACAATGTCTGAACCTTTCCATGCGATGGCGAAAGATCCTAAAGCCATTGCGCACTTTTCAAAAATTGCTGTTGAATTGATCCAAAAATACGACTTCTTTGATGGTATTGATCTTGATTGGGAATACCCAGGAGGCGGCGGCTTAACCACTTCGCCTTGGAACCCAGAGACGAAACTAACGGATGAGCAAAAAGCGCTAGAGCGTGAAGCTTTTACTCTTTTAGTAAAAACAATCAGAAGTGATTTGGACGCTCTATCAAAGACGACTCAAAGAGATTACGAGCTTTCAACGGCTGTCGGTGTTGGTGCTAAGGCAGCTCAAATTGACTGGAACGCAGCTAGCCCATATCTGACGAACATGTTTGCGATGACGTATGACTTCCTCGGAGGCTGGGGAACTCAAACAGGTCACACAACAAACTTACATGCCACCGAGCGTAGTTGGTGGGGAATGGGAGCTGATGTCTTCATTAATCAGATGATAGAGCAAGGTATTCCTAGCGAGAAGCTCGTGATCGGGGCGGCTTTTTATGGTCGAGGTTGGCAAGGGACAAAAGACTTTGCTGGAGAGCTGCCTAAAGGTGACCTAGTTTCTGAACAAGGGGCGCAGTTTGGTACCGGTGAAAACGGTTACTTCATGTTTTGGGATCTTATGAATAACTACAGCAACAAACAAGGTTATGAGTATAAGTATGATGAGCAAGCTCAAGCACCTTATTTGTGGAACCCAGATAAAAAAGTATTCATATCTTTTGAAGATCAGCGTTCTATTAAAGCAAAGGCAGAATGGGCGAAGAAATCAGACCTAGGCGGCATTTTTACTTGGGAATTATCAGGAGATCCTTCCGGACAGTTGATCGATGTTATGCATAGTGAAATGAATAAAAAGTGAAATGAATAAATAACCGAACAGAAAATATCTAGAAAATAAGGTAGGTGTTTATCTGCCTACCTTATTTAGCTCGTCTATTTAACTCGCGTTCTTAAACAGAACATTCCGCGTGCTCGGTCACTTTCTTGTTTAGGTGAGTAGCCAGCTCATAATAAGGAATAGGGCGAGAGAAGTAATAGCCTTGCATTAAGTCACATCCACATGCCTTTAGAATTGCGAAGTGTTCGTTTGATTCTACGCCTTCTGCTAATACCACCATGCCGAAGTTCTTACCGATTGCGATGATGTTTTGCACCATGGTGAGTGACTGCTGATCGACAGCAATGTTCTCAATAAAGCTCTTATCGATTTTAAGTTCATCGATAGGCAGTGCTTTCAACATACTTAGTGATGAATAACCTGTCCCGAAATCATCTAAAGAGATCTTTATATTCTTCTCTTTGAGGGCTTCAAAAGTCGGTTTCACCAAAGTCACATCTTCAATGAACAAGCTCTCGGTAATTTCTAGCGTTAAACAGCTAGGAGAGAGTTGATACTTTTCTAGTGTCGCGAACAAGTGCTCAGAGAAGGATTGATGAGAAAACTGACGCACTGATATGTTGATCGACAGCCCGATCTTTTGTTCTGTTGTTCGGTGCAAGTGGGCGATCTGCATAATGCTGGACTCAATAATAAAAGTCCCCAGTTTTTGCATTAAACCCGTGTTCTCTGCTATCGGTATAAAGACATCTGGCGGAACAAAACCCAATTCCTCATCAATCCAGCGCACGAGTGCTTCTACACCATGAATACTTTCATTTGCACGAACCAGCGGTTGGAAAACCATGAACAGCGTTTGTTTCTCGATAGCGATGCGTAGCCTTTGTTCTACTTTCATTTTGTAGAGATGAGCATCTTGCATTTCCGTTGTGAAAATACTGTACGAGTTTTGCTGCTGTTTCGCTTTGTACATTGAAATATCGGCAGAACGTAACAGGCTATCCAGATCTTTTCCGTGTTCTGGGAAACGCGCTACGCCGATGCTGCAACCTAACAAAAACTGAGCGCTTTCAACTTCATAAGGTTGAGAAAGCACTTCAATAATGCGCTTGGCGAGTCGTTTAATTTCAGCTTCATTCGACAAGGGCGTCAAGAACAAAAACTCATCACTGGATTCACGTACCAATAGGCTGAGGCGAGATCGGAACCTCATCAAACGCAAAGCGATCTGTTCGAGAACCTTATCTCCAAAGTCATGCCCGTGGGTGTCATTGACGCATTTAAAGTTATCGATATCGATAAACAACAGCGAAAACGGCTCTGACTCATCGTCAATCCATTTACCAATGTTTCTACGCATGTACAAACGGTTTGGCAGAGAGGTTAAAGGGTCATGGTTCGCCTGATAAATGAGTTGGCTACGAGTCCGTTGTTCATTCTTGGCAATCGACTTAACCAAAAAGTAGAAACCAAACTGAAGAAAAATAAAGGCAACGAAAAGAATGCTGAACTCTTGTATGAATATACTATCGACGTGAGTTAGATCCGTACGTCCTACCACCCATAATTTGTAGTTTGGGATGTATTTCGCGCTCATCAAAGAGTGGTACTCTTCATCGTCGACGACAAAAGAATAGGTTTCTTGCCCATTCATCGCTTCTTGTACGCTAATTCCGAAGTGGTCGGTAAAGATACTTGCAATACGCTGTATGACATCTTTGCCGACTGGAGAGGAATAGGCACTCTCAGATTCAATATCACTTGAATAAAACTGGCGATAGCTGTCTTTTCTGATCAGGCTTAGTGTATTGAAACTTCCGGCGTGAGCATTATTTTCAAATACGATCGTTGCGTCTAATCGTAGCCCTGCGGTCATTACTGCATCGGTTTTCTTGCCATTGATTGAAATGGATTTTCTCAGCGGGATGACTAAGCTATTCAACGAATCTTGAAAATAGGTACGGCCAAGCACCATGCTACTGCTTGATAGGGCGTCTAGGAAGGAGCCTCTGGTTGGCGCGTATTGCAGCAAGTTCCTTTGATTCGCAAGTTCGAGATTTGAGCTAATCGAGAGGTAATCACCGTCGGTGTTCAACAAGCCAAACGCTGCTATCGCAGGGTGGGTCTCAAGTAGCTTGTCTAATATTGGCCTAATCTGGATAGATGCAGTACGTGTGAAATCAGACTGTTGAGCCAGTTGATGGCCAACCACTTCTAATAAGGCTTCTTGACTGGTCAGCAGCGAGTTGACGGAGCTAGAAAAAAGCTCAACCTGAATGTGTTGCTGCTCTATGAAGTCGTCTCTGTTTGCTTTCCAGTTTGTTATTCCCAACGCGGCGAAAAGTATCAGGGTCAGTAGTACGACAAACACGTACAGCGACCAGATATTTTGCTTAAATAGAGCCATGAGATGCCTTTGTTGGTTACTACTTTTAACAGACTGCAAGTGACAAACTATTGGGTTGTCAGCGCGATTCATGCAACGAAAAATACAAACATCAATGATGAAAGTATTAATGATTAAATAGTGTAACGACTACGAGCAGAGATTCTTGAGTGAAAAATTAGTATTCATAACGTCGATAACGATTAGTTTATGATTAATCACGAATTATGGTTAGCAAGTTGATGTGGGTTACAAATCAAACGGCGTGAATCGAGTCTTGGTCTCAAATGAACATAGCTTTGACTGCGACATAGAGGCTTACTTCATGAGACGTGGGGCCATCATTATCAGTAAGCTCTTTATGCATGCGCAGTATATTCTAATAGTTGCATTAAGCGAAGTTGAATTACTTTTTAGTCACGGCGATAGGGAGTTTGTCGTTAGCACCCCATTCCGTCCATGAACCATCGTAAACACCCATTTCACCGTTATAGCCAGCGAGTTTAGCGGCTAATAATATGATGCAAGCTGTTACGCCAGAGCCACAGCTAAAGAACATAGGTTGAGAAGGCGTTAATTCTAGCGTTGAAAAGATATCAATAAGCTCTTCTTGGGACTTTAACTTGCCGTTTTTGAGTACTTGGGCAAATGGTAGGCAAATAGAATTCGGTATATGGCCACTACGCAAGCCTTCACGTGGTTCAGGAACTTCTGAATCGAAACGAGCTTGAGAACGAGCATCTACAATGTTTGCGCTCTTGTCAGTTGAGTAACCTTCAATCTGCTGAGCACTGACAAAGTAGTTGTCTTGAATATGGCCTTCAAAATTGCCCGCTTTTACTTCGGTGCGATAGTCAGTCTCGGTCGCGTAACCGGCTTCGATCCAAGCTGGCAAACCGCCATCTAAGATGAATACGTCGTTGTGTCCCATTGCCATAAACATCCACCACGCACGAGGAGAAGCGAAGGTTCCGGAGTTATCGTAAACCACAATCGTACTGTCTTGATTGATGCCAATTTCTTTTGTGCGAGTGTTGAAGTGTTTTTCGCTCGGAAACATGTGAGGAAGCAGAGTGTGCTTGTTACAAAAGTCTTTGTCGTAGTCAAAACGAATAGCACCAGGAATCATTTGTCCTTTGATCTTTTCTGACTCGCTTGGAATTTGAAACTCGATGCTGGCGTCGAGGATGATGATATTGTCTTCTGCTAGCAAACGTTGTTGAAGTTGTTGTGGTGAGATGAGTGGCTGATTCATTATTGTTATATCCATTCTTGTTGTTTTAGCGATTCTTACTGTTTTAGCGAATACAGTGGTAGAGCGATTACTGTTGCTTTTGCGAATACAGTTGCTTTACGAATACCGTTGTTGCATCGATGGCTACTGTGCAGCTCGACAGTGGATGAACTGATAACTGCTTTGTCCGGTTATTTGATTGTTTAATGTATCAAGCGCGACCACAGAATCAATAGGGCAGTCTGTGGTAGGAGCAATAGAGAGCCGAAATACGTCATTATCTTTTGTCTGAACCGTCAGATAACGCCTGTGCCCATCTAAGGATTGAGTCAGCGTGTTCGAAATTACTTTGGCTTGAATACGTTGCCCCGTCTCTGATGTTAGCGGGAAATAGGCAAGGGCAACTAACACGCCTACGCCACACATTAAGATAAATAGACCTATTTTTAACTGTTTCATGAGAGTAAGTCTTTGAAGGTTATGTTGAAAATATAAGTGAGGTTGGTGGTAAAGTGAATGCTACTCGCTAAGAAAGCTGAATTAACTGCTCTTCGACGAAAATAAAAAAGTGAGCATTTCTGCTCACTTCCTACTTACAAACAATCCATTTTGACTCTGTTTCGTCAGAGATCTCGCTAACGACAAGTTACCTGCTGTTAAACAATTTACTGCCAGACAATCTGAGAGTCGCCGCTAGAAACCACTTGTTGTAATGGAGGTTGACCATCGTAAAACCAAATCTCTATCAAGAGTGCGTCATGGTTTACTGGTGCTGCAAAGTTGGAGGCGAACACACCGTTATCTAGTGGGCCCGCAATGACCTTGCTGGAGTAATCCGGCTTCAAGGTTGAGTCATCTCTTGTACTAAAGCGGCTATAAACGGTCACAAAAGAACGGTCTGTCGAAATGCTGCTGATGTCAATGTTGAGATCAAACTGTTCAACAGAGTTGTAGTCAAATCCATCAGGTACCACCAAATCACTCATCGTATAGCTCTGCGCTGCTACCGCACTTGTCGCGGGAGACGGCGAAGGCGTTGCTGTTACCGGAGTCGTTGCTGTTACCGGATTCGACGGAGTTGCAGGTGTCGAGGGTGTAGATGGTGATGCCGTAGATGTACTTCCGCCCCCACCGCCTCCACAGCCGGCTAATACTAATGGCGCTGCAGCTAAAATAACGGCTAGTGACTTCTTGATGTTCCAAGTGCTTTGTACAGACATACGTTTTTCCTCAAAGAGATTGCGACTTGAATCAACGCAATGATTGTCTCGATATTGTTTAGTGTGAATAGTCATAACGTCTCTCCTTATGGTTCGTAACGTTGGTTGTCTGCAGGTGATTGGTACCATGTTTGGTTCGTTTCACCGCCGGATTCTGCGTATTCTTTAAACCCTGGGTAAGCGGTAACAATATCGACGTACTCTAAAGGCCACTCCCATTCGTCATCCGAAGTCACTATTAGTGCCCAAGGGTGGTTTTCTACTGTTTTGAAGTATTTACCTGTTGATGGATTACTGTCATCGACGCCTAAACCAGCTTCAAAGAGGTTAGTGGTATCAAATGCTTCGGTTGGAGCTTGGTCTGGCAAGTGAACCTCCCAACTGCGTCCTGGATGTAGAGGTAGGTTTTCACCATGATAATACCCAGGCGTTGCGAAAATGAACGGGTCGTAAGGCATATCGGTCCAGCTGCCTGTGCTCACACCGTCACCGGCTAAAGTAATACCAATTTGGAATGAGAACTGCTCATCCTCTTTACATCCATTACTGGTGCGGTAAAAGGTACAACCAGTGCTGATTTTTTCTGTCAGGTCATTGGCGATTACAAATATTGCTTCGCTACGTCCATCTTCTAGGTCGAGGTCAGTGAATACACCGTTGTGTTTCATGTAAGAGTTACCACTACTTACTAAGCTGGGGTCTAAATTAGGAAGTCGAACAGCAAAACCATTTCTGTACGATGCCCCGACAGCAGCTAAGCGGCCGTCGATAGTGGACTTAACGACTTTTCCATCTTTAAGGATCTCAGTAATGCGATACATAAGAACAGCATCGTTCATGTCGTAGTCGGCTTTATAAGGCCAGTTATCTTCGTACGCGAGCGTTGCGTAGCCAGAAGCACTTGGGAAGTAACGAGCGGTGGCACCATCGTTAAGGACATCGACTTGAATATCGACCACCTCACCAGAGGTAGAACCGCCAAAGTAGCTCAGGTTGGTTTGTTGGCTGAATCTAAATCTAGCCCACGTAGTACCGGTTAGTGCGTTGATGTCGACATTTAGGAATAGATCGTTTTCACCAGCATCGAGCGCGTAATCTGTAAACACTTGCTCGTTGGCGCCATCGAAGCTGCCATCTTGGTTCCAGTCTATCCAAGCTGAAAGGTAACCGGTTGTTGAAGCTTCAATTACTACTTTTGAATCAAGCCCTGCTTCAAGTGCGGTAACAAAACCGATACCACCGTTTGCCCATTCATCATCCACCCCGACAGTTTCATCTGATTGAGGTGTGACATAACCATCTAAATCCGCATCTGGAGGAGTTGTACCTAACCATGTGATGCCATCGACATTGCTCGCCAGTAACGTTAGGTAGCTGTCTGGAGCATCACCGAAGTCGATGTTTGAGTCTTCATCTACGACAGGCGCATTCGCACAGCGAGCACCATCGTTTTGACCAGAAGCTGGGCCATTCGAAACAAATTCAACGGCTGGAACAATACCTGCCGCGATATTGGCAGCGTTGTCTGGAGACAGATTGATACGGTAAATTTTACCGTCTTGGTTTCGAGATACGTAGTAGTAGCCGTTGACATCAAAATAGCCAGCACCGAACGTACCTAACTCGCCGGTGTCTCCGATGTAGGTTTCGGCACCAGTTGTAGGGTTGAAGCTGTATAAGCCACCAGAGTTATTATCGATACCATATAAAGAGCCATCACTTGGATGAAAGGCGAAATCAGTCAATTTTACAGTTGCTGGGCTGCCTGCGATTTTGTTGACCGTGACGGTCGCATTCGGATCAGAGTCTAAAGGAGAGAGGTCAACAGTAAATAGTCCCTTACCTGTACGATACAAGTAGTAAACATGGTCATAGACGTCGCCGACATAGAAAGTGTGATCGGTTGGTAAGCCACTGGTATTGATAACTTCAGTTTGGAAATCCTGTCCAAGGCGCACCAAGCGTTTGTTGGTGGTGTCATAGCCATAAATATATCTGTCTTGAAAGTCGAAACCAACACCATTGATATTGGCATTCATACCCGTATCGTCTTCTAACAGAGTGGTTGAGCCGGTCACTAGGTTTACACCCCAAACTTCAACGGGTTTCGACTGAAAGAGGTATGCTTGACTAGGGCAGGTATCGAATGGCGCTGCGTTGGCGACCAATGGCGCACTTATTAGCAAATTTAACGCGTTGATTTTTAACGATTATATTTTGTGGTGCTGATTTTTTTATTGTATTCTCAAAATGAGAACTCAAATGAAACTAATCTCTCATAGAGTATTTCAAATTGATAAAGCGAGTTGAGATGCTGACGTTGAGATATAAAAAAGCCCCAACATATAGTCAAGGCTTAAGTTTTCGATAAGAGGGGATATGATTTAGCTTATCCACACACCGAACAATTAGGCATCTTCATTAAATTCATTTCACGCCAGCTGTGAGACATGGCATCGAGAATCAAAAGCTTGCCTTGCTTTGGTTGTCCAAACCCGGCAATAACCTTGATAGCTTCCAAAGCCTGAGCCGCGCCAACCATGCCAACAACAGGTGCCATCACACCGGCTTCAACACAGCTTAGAGCAGCGTTGCCAAATAGAGCGCTTAAGCACTGGTAGCAAGGTGCATTTTCATCTTGATAAGTGAATACGCTAATCTGACCTTCCATGCGAATCGCAGCGCCCGATACTAGAGGCGTTTTTGATGCGTAACATAAGCGGTTCAACTGATTGCGCGTTTCGACGTTGTCACTGGCATCAAGAACAAGAGAGTGTGCTTCGATCAAACTTGCTAGCGCTTCGTCATCAAGCCTGTGATCGACAGTTGCAATCGTCAGATGAGGGTTCAATACCTGCAAAGACTCAGCGGCAGAATCGACCTTCTTCTTACCAATGTCAGCATCGGTGTGAAGCACTTGTCGCTGCAAGTTTGAAAGCTCGACAATATCATCGTCGATCAGTGTTAGCTTACCAATTCCCGCAGTCGCGAGGTATTGAGCAGAGGCACAGCCTAAACCACCTGCACCTAACACTAAGATTGAACTCTGTTTCAGCGCTTCTTGGCCTTCAAAATCAAACTGTTTGAGAATGATCTGGCGATTGTAACGAAGCATCTCTGCGTCAGACAGTATTTCCATCAGCAAGCCTCGTTAGTAAAGCGTGGAGTTAAACAGTTGAATCTGAACCGTTTCACCGACTTCAACACGGCCACGTTCGCGCTCTAGTACCACAAAGCAGTTTGCTAAGCTCATTGAGCGGAAAGCGCCGGAGCTTTGATTACCTGTTGTTTCTACTACAAACTGACCGTTTTCAATCGAGTAGATGCCACGTTGGTAATCAGTACGGCCTGGGCCTTTTTTGAATGCAGATTTAGTGATAGCAGGAATCGATTCTGGTGCTGTCCACGCAGTGTGACCGGCAAGTTTAGCCAGCATAGGTTGAACTAACACGTACATGGTCATCATTGCAGACACTGGGTTACCCGGTAGGCCACAGAACCAAGCGTTGTCTAGCTCACCAAATGCGAATGGTTTACCTGGTTTGATTGCTAGTTTCCAAAAGCCGATTTCGCCAAGCTCTTCAAGAATGTCTTTGGTGTAATCAGCTTCGCCGACACTTACGCCACCAGAGGTGACAACTACGTCTGCCAGTTCTTGTGCTTTTACAAAGGTTTCTTTAAGCGTTGCAGGGCAATCAGGAATAATACCTAGGTCAATCGCTTCACAACCAAACGCTTCAATCAGCGGTTTAATGCCGTAGCGGTTGCTGTCGTAGATCTGACCGTCTTCAAGCGGTTGGCCTAATGGCTTGAGCTCATCGCCAGTAGAGAAGAAAGCGACTTTAGGCTTGTGTACCACAGTTACATGGCTCACACCGAGCGAAGCAATCATTGGAATGTCACGAGGTGTTAAACGTTCGCCACGGCTAAGAACGATATCGCCTTGTTTGATGTCGTCACCAGTAGGGCGAATGTTATTGTTTAGCTTGATGTCGTCTTGTTGAATCTCAATGCCAGCGTCAGTTTCAGCCGTGTTTTCTTGCATGATTACGGCGTCACAACCTTCCGGGATCTTTGCGCCAGTCATAATGCGAATACAGGTGTTTGCAGGCCATTCACCTTCAAATGGTTGACCTGCAAAGGACTTGCCCGCTAAAGGCAGCACTTTACCGTTCTCTAGGTCTGCTAAGCGCAGTGCATAGCCGTCCATTGCTGAGTTATCAAAAGGAGGTACGAAAATAGGGGATAGAATATCTTCAGCAAGTACGTAACCCAATGCTTCTGCCAATGGCAGTGATAAGGTCGTTCGAATAGGTTGAATTGGCGATAGCAGCTTATCTAGTGCTTCTTCAATTGGCATCAAGCCCGGAGCGTCGCAACAGCCCATAATTGAAATCCTTTGATCGTTATTGTTTTGATTTTGTGGTTGGCAATGGTGGTTAAATAATGATCAGAACACCTGGTTCGCCAACGAAATTCTAGCCACTCTAGCACAGTTTAAGCCCCGTAAATAATGACCTCCCTTAAAATATGGGTGTATTTATTCAAAATTCCGAGTATCCTTGTTTGCCATCCAGAAGGGGTAATAAAAGAGGAAGTTCAATGTCAGGTCTTAGCGAATCAGCGAAGTTGGTTAAAGATGCGCTAGCAAGCCGTGGTTTAGAGACACCAATGAGTCCAAACCAGGTTAGCCGAGAAGAGAAAAAGGAACGAATCGAACACCATATGCGTGAGATTCTCACTCTCCTTGAACTTGATCTTACGGACGATAGTCTGGAAGAAACACCGCAACGTATTGCTAAAATGTACGTGGATGAAATTTTCTCTGGTTTGGATTACGCCAATTTCCCTAAAATTACGGTAATCGAAAACAAGATGGGCGTTCGTGAGATGGTACGAGTAAAAGACATTACCGTGACCAGTACTTGTGAGCACCACTTAGTGACGATTGATGGTAAGACTGCGGTCGCTTATATCCCTCGTGGGAAAATCATCGGCCTTTCAAAGATTAACCGTATTGTTCGATTCTTTGCTCAGCGTCCACAAGTTCAAGAGCGTATGACTCAGCAGATCCTTGTTGCATTGCAAACGCTACTCGAAACCGATGACGTTGCTGTAACCATGGATGCGGTTCACTACTGCGTGAAATCTCGCGGTGTAATGGATGCAACCAGCGAAACGACAACAACAGCTCTAGGCGGTATCTTCAGATCAAACCCAGCAACGCGCCACGAGTTCTTACACGGCCTGCGTTGATTCACTGCATTATTAGATGAATTCAATTTAGCCTCTGTAAATTGATGTTCATTGAAATATATTCTAAGCCTCGCTTTATGCGGGGCTTTTTTACGCCTGTAATGAAGTCAACTGTAATGGCTGAGAATGCTGTTATTCCCTAAAGTGAAGAATGAACGTAATAGGGAATCTGTTGCGGCCAAAGCAGAAAAAGCACGCTCTATATCTTAACGTTTGTTGAAAGCATATAGAGCGTAACTAGAATCAGTCGCTGGTGGGAGTGCTTAAGAAAGGTTAAACAAACGCTTTAAGTGGTGAACAATACCTGATGGCTTGTTCTCGGCTTGATAGATGTTCAAACCATCGTAAAAACTGGCCATGAACTCTACGCGAATCTCATCATCACTGCTTCTCGATATACGAGACAATAGCGTAGCGGCTACAGCTGCGTGATCATTGGCTAGGCTGTAATCCATTCCTAGTCGTCCTTGAATGAACAACCACAAATGCGTGACTAGTTTTAACTGTTGAGCGTTAGAGTTTTGAAACTTGTCACTGTGCTCAGTGCCCACAGTATTATCGAATACATTTTGCATCGTCTCATTCGCTTCTTTATAGCTTTCAAAGCGATAGCTTGCATCGATATGTACCTTGGTTAACAGGCCAAGCAACGTCTGACGTGCAGAGTTCTCCGGCTTGTTCTCGCAAGCGTGTTTAAACAAAGCGTGTTTAAACAAAGCGTGGTTTTCATCAATAAATGACGACAGCTCTTTCTCGTAGCTTGTCGAGAGCGCTTTGACTGAATCTAAACCTGCTTCTTTTAAACACTGGTGAAGCTTGGTTCTAGCTTGTTGTTTGGCTTTGATTTCTTGCTGCGCGTCGGCTTGCTGCTTGGCTTCTTCTTGCAGGCTAGCTTCTGTTTGCGAACTATTCGGGGTTGGACGCTCAGTCATTACTCTGTAGCTCTTCCCACGTTACTTCTGCCGATTGAGTATCGCTGTTAATGAAAGCAGAGTTACCCGTCAGCATGACTGAAAGATCCATCGTACGTTGTGTCATCGCTGCTAGCTGCTCAATACCATCGTTGTCTAGACGAACGATCTGAGCTTTTAGGTAGCCGAATTTACCTTTGTTCTGCTCCCACCAAACGTTTGATTTAGTGTTGAAGCTGAATACGTGTACTGATTTAGATAGGCGAGTTGCCTTCTTAACACGCTCTGGATCAGGTTCGCCTACATCAACCCATTCTAGGATTTGATCGTCTAACGACTTCTGCCATAAATCGGGTTCTTCAATGCTAGACAACCCTTTAGTGAACTCAAGTTCAGGAGACGCATTGATACAGAAAGCCATGATTCGAGCCATCATTCGCTGTTCTGTTTCAGAAGGGTGTTGTGCAACCGTTAGATTGAAAGAGTCGTAATAGTCGCGATTCATATCGGTTAAAGAGATACGAAACTTGTAGATTGTCGGTTTAAGAGCCATTGAGAGGGTGTCTTAGGTAGAAATAGTGAAGGGGAATATTACCTTAAATCTCTGAATAGCGGGTAAAAAAATAGCCAGCAGAGGCTGGCTATTTTTAGAAAGCTTTAAAATACTAGATTAAAGTACTTTGATGCTGTCAGCTTGTGGGCCTTTTTGACCTTGAGATACTACGAACTCAACTTTTTGGCCTTCAGCAAGAGTTTTGAAACCGTCGCCAGTGATAGCAGAGAAGTGTGCGAATACGTCTGGGCCGTTTTCTTGTTGAATGAAGCCGAAGCCTTTAGTTTCGTTGAACCATTTTACTGTACCAGTAACTGTGTTAGACATGATGATATCCTAAAATTAAAATTAAATTTTTATTTTGAGCCAATTGTGGCACTGATAGCGCGGAAAAGTTTATTGCTATTGCGTACAACACAACGGGGTTACTAGTAATCCAACGAAATGTTTATATACAAAGAACTTTCTTTCTAGCCGGGAACGAGTCTAAATCAAATCAGGGGATAGTCAATCGAATACATAGGGAAAGGTTGCAGAAACTTGGGGGTAGTCAAACTTTGCATTCCTTAAATATCATGGAGTTACAGTTGTATGGTGATTTGTTGTAGTTTTTGTGAAAAAGGTGGTCGAAATTGATGACGAATTTGGAGTAAATGCACTGTTTTAGCGCATTCATTTTTGCAAATTTAAAGCCGCTAACTGGGCGTTGAGCCCACTTTTAACGGCTTATATTTATAAATGTCGTTGTAAGGTAAGTGCCTTTACTTGAACGAGGTCTCGGCTACTTTTTCAAGCGGTACAGGTTGCCATTATCAGTGCTGAAGAAGATGTCTCCGTTTGGTGAAGTTTCGATGTCTCTTACCCTTTCGCCCAAGTCCTCTAAAATGCGTTCTTCCTCGATTGCCTCACCTTGTTCATTGACTGTCACAATATTGATGTGAGTAAGTTTTAGTGCGCCAGCCAGCAGTTTGCCTTTCAGCTCTGGGTATTTGTCTCCTTGGTAAACAAGCAAACTGCCCGGAGCGATTGAAGGAACATAGACTTTTTTTGGCGCTTCAATACCATCTTTGGTTTCCGATTCGCCAACGCTGATAGGGCCCCAATACTCTTTTCCGTGTGAGGTGACAGGCCACCCATAGTTGGCACCCGCTTTTATTAGGTTAATTTCATCACCACCGCGAGGGCCGTGTTCAATCGACCAAAGCTTTTGAGTCGGGAAATCGTAATACAGACCTTGTGGATTACGATGGCCAAAGCTCCAAATTTCATTGAGCACTTTGTTGTTATCCGTGAATGGGTTATCGCTTGGTGTGCTTCCATCGGCATTCAGTCGTAATATTGATCCGGCGTGAGTCATGGTGTCTTGGCCGTTGTCTCGATCACCACGGTCGCCGATTGAAAAATACAGGTGGCTATCATCAAAGGTGATACGGCTACCAAAGTGACGTCCGGTGTCCGTTCTAGATTTAGATACAAACACATCTGTCCAATTGGTGACTTCATTATTGCTGTAATTAGCAAAAGCCAGTGTCGTTACGCCTTCACCATCGACGTCTTTACTGTAAGTGACGTAGAACTTTCCGTTTTCAAAAGGGGAGAGTGCGATATCCAATAATCCACCTTGGCCTTTCGCCCATACATTGGGCAGCCTGAACAGTGTGTTTTGATTGCCTGTTTTTAAATCGACATGTTTAATGACGCCTGATTTTTCTGTGACTAACATGGACTTATCGTTGACATAAGCCAGTCCCCAAGGGATCACGAGTCCGTCGGTGATCTTCTCTGCCTGCCATGCAAAGGCTGACGTTATAGGACCAGAGGCAAGCAGCGCCAAAGCACATGAAAAAATACGGTGATGAGTGTTCATTGAAATCCCTTGATTATGAGCATCTAGTGTTAGTCTAGCGCTTGTGACCGATTGACGGAAAGCCGAGGTTGCTGAAAAGTGACTATTCACATATTTAGTTGAACGCCTATTGTATGATTATACAAGCTCACGTATGTTTACTGTGCCTTTCTCTATTTGATCCCGTCGGAGCATTATGAACAACTCACCAGCAGCATTTTCGCTATTTTCTCAGTTTTTATGTTGTGAGTTAGATACGCACGATTTTTCTTCGAACGGACCTATTAAACGATGAGTCGTGGATTTGATTTTAAATCGATCTTACTTGCGTGCTTGGTCATCAGTATCGGCCAGCTCAGTATGGGCTTGGTGTTTCCTTCTTTGCCTTGGATCGCAAAAGATTTTGATGTCTCGCTAGAGCAAGCCCAGCTTTTGGTGAGTGTGTATTTATTAGGCTTTGGCCCTTCCCAGTTTATTTATGGCCCTATTTCCGATGCTTTGGGACGCAAGAAGGTACTGCTAAGCGGTTTGTTGATTGCCATGCTTGGGTTATTGATGATCATCTTCTTCAGCCATTCGTTTACTAGCATGGTGATGGGGCGATTCCTGCAAGGCTTAGGAACCGGTTGTTGCGCGGTACTTGCTCGTGCTTCTACGCGAGACAGATTCAGTGGGGCAGACTTGCCTTTGGCGATGTCTTACATTGCTATGGTTGCGTCTATAACACCTTTGATCGCGCCCGTTATCGGTGGATTCATTAACTTCCATTTTGGCTGGAGCATGGTGTTTATCTCGCTACTTGGCTATGTCTCATTAGCTTGGGTGGTGTTAGCGTTCAAATTTAAGGAAACCGTCACTCAGGTTTCGGCGATCCCTTCGCCTAAGAGAATGGTTTCTCAATATAAAGAGTTACTCACTTCTCGTTATTTTATGAGCTTTGCGAGTATCGGTTGGCTTAACTTTAGCTTGATGATCACCACTGTGTCGGTGATGCCATTTATCATGCAGAACCAGATTGGTATGACGTCAGATGAATACGCAATGTGGGCGGTGATTCCAGCATTAGGCATGCTTGGCGGAACAGGCTTATGTAACCGTATTCGCCCTATGCTGGGTAACAAGAAAACTCTGTTATGCACACCTGTATTGCACGTTGCTGCGGCCTTGTGGCTGTTCTTCTGTCCACTCGAACCTTTGTATCTCATGCTTGGCCAGTTCTTGATGATCCTTGGTAATGGTATTGCGTTACCTTGTGCTCAGGCGTTAGTGATGTTGCCTTATAAGAAGAACGCTGGCGCGGCGGCTGCGATGTCTGGTGGCTGGCAGATGGTGGTGTCTTCAATGGTGAGTATGGGCCTGGTTCAGTTAGGGTTAGGGGAAGCGTGGCATTTATCGCTCGTTATCATGCTGTTCACATTGATTACCCTGTTTAACATTTTGCGTGGTTTCAGTAGCCAAGAAGCGAGAGAGTCTCAGCTCAGTTAGTTGCTTAGGTAATTAGCTAGCTGCCTGGCTAGTAGGAACGAGAAGGCCATTGAAATGATGAATTTCAATGGCCTTTTTAATGTTCAGCGCTTTGGTTTAAGTTACCAGAATATATGCTATTTTCTGACTGCTTAGGGCAAGTGGTAGTGTTCCGAGCGCAGCTTGCGGCAGGGACGTTAGTTTCCATTATTGCTGGCAGCTACTTTATCTTCTTGCTACTGAAATCTCGAAGAACATAGGTCTTGCTCATGACCGAAAGCCATTGCTAATCAAAGCTACTGGCAATCAAAGCCATTGGCGATAAAAGCTACGGATGAAAAGCAGTGAATGGAGCGATCCATCACTGCTTTTTTGTTGATGTCGTTTGTGTAAAGGGAAAGACGTTAAGCAACACAGGTCTCGCTTCTTAATGTGCAAGTTTGGCATATGTTAATAAAATGTATAACCTAAAGGTCTGACCACTGATAAGGTAGCCACCATGCCAAACCTCGATCGTATTACTTGTTCTATCGATGAAAACCAAATTGCGACGGTTGTGTTGAATCGACCCGATAAGCTCAATGCTATTGATATGGCAATGTTTCAAGGCGTGAATAACATGGTGACTCAGCTGAAAAAGAACACCGAGATTCGTGCCGTAATAGTAAAAGGTGAGGGTTCTGATTTTTGTTCAGGGCTTGATGTTAAGTCCCTATTAACCAGTAAATCTGGGGCGATGAAGCTCTTGTTTAAATGGCTACCGACATTGCCTAACGCTGCACAACGCTTTTCATTGGGTTGGCGAGATATTCCATGCCCTGTCATTTTTGCGATTCATGGTCGTTGTTGGGGAGGCGGCCTGCAATTGGTCAGTGGGGGTGATTTTAGAATTGCTAGCCCGGATGCGAACTTCTCTATATTGGAAGCAAAGTGGGGTCTGATTCCTGACATGGGAGGCGCTATCGCTTTTAGAGAGCTGATGCGTAAAGATCACACCCTTGAAATGGCGATGACGGCCAAAGTGATCGACTGTGAAACCGCTAAAGAATATGGGTTGGTGACCAAGATTGCCGAAGATCCTTACGCTGAAGCCTATGCGTTGGCACTTGAGTGTGCGAATCGGTCGCCAGATGTCGTCGCTGCTAACAAGAAGCTCTACAACAAGACTTGGTGGTCAAGCCCGGGCATGGCTGTATTCTGCGAAACTTGGTATCAGATAAAGGTTGGGTTAGGTAAGAACAGGGCGATTGCTGCTCAACGTGAAATTCATCGAGACAAACCACGCCCTTACGTCGCCAGAAAGTTTAAATAGCGCTTGTACAGGAATAATGGATATTCCCTTTGTTTATTGAGCTTTGCGGTAACCTTAGAGCAATTTAATGTCTAAGGCTAAATGAGCGCTCTGATGAACAAAACTTTTACTTACTCTCTAGCTGCCACTGCAATTTTTACGAACTTAAATGCATTCGCAAGTGGCCTGTTTTTGCAAGAAGCTGTCGTTGCCAACGCTGGTACTACTGGCGCTGGTGATGGTGTTTACACTCGATCTGCAGCGGCGATGTGGACAAACCCTGCCACTATGTCTCACATGGGCGAAAGCAAAACGACCATCAACACCATGGCATTCGATCTTGAAATGAAGTATCAAGATAACGGTGGTAATCCAGATGGTAAAGCTCATTCCGTAATGCCGTCATTTGGTGCCTTCCACGCTCATCAAGTCACAGACAAATTACACCTTGGTATCGCGCTTGGCGCTGTTGGCGGCTCTAGCCTTGATTACGGCAGTGATTGGGCGGGTGCTGCACTTCTAGAAGATATCATTCTTACTGCAATGCAAGTGAACCCATCACTGAGTTATAAGCTGAATGACCAATGGTCAGTAGGCGCGGGTGTGCAATTCAGTTGGGCTGCATTCCAACAAACAACGTCAATGCTTACTGCGAAGCAAGATACTGACTGGGCATACGGCTATAACCTTGGCGTAATGTACACACCGACAGATAAACTTAAGCTGGGCGCAAGTTACCGTTCTAAGCTAGAGCATGAGTTTAACAATGATGTAAATGGCGTTATTAACCAAGGCGTATTGAATTCATTATCAACTGATATTGCTTTACCTGAAATCATCGATGTCAGTGCGAGCTATGCTTTGAACTCTCAACTTGACCTGCTTGCTAGTATTCAGTTCCACCGTTGGAGTGAATGGGATACAACCGTTCTTGATTTTGGAATAGCAGGAAGTCCAATTAATGGTGTTCCGATTGAACGTGACTGGGATGACGTTTGGAAATTTGCGGTAGGTGCGGATTATCAATTGAATTCAGACTGGCGTTTGAAAGCTGGCTTCTCTTACGAAACTTCTCCGCAAGACGATCCGTCAATGCAATGGGTTGACCTTCCTGTGGGTGAACAGTACCGCTACTCAGTTGGCGCATCTACCTACTGGGACGACATCTTAATTGATGTGTTCTATGAATACGCTGATTTGGGTTCAGTTGAGATGGATCGATATGGTCGATTTGGTCAAGTTAATCTGTTGAATGGTTCGTTCGATGGCCGTATCCACTTTGTTGGTGTTAGCGCGACCTTCTAATGACATTACGTAATCTACTAATCATTACTTTAGTGTCTTTATTTTCAACGGGTGCTTTTGCTGAAGAGAAGCACCCTGATGATCCGACTAAAATCGTAACCAAAGCTGGCGTTGCTTATAACGAAGATCTGCAGTTCTCTGGGTCTATTGGGCTTGATGAAGCACGAATGATCAATGCTCGTGTTAACGCAGATGGCGAAGAATGGCGAATAGGCGGCTCATGGCTGTTGCCTATGGGTATTGTTAACTTCAACTTTAGCCGTTCTGAATATGACAACGATGCTTATAAGAACAACTACAGTATTGGCACATTTATACCACTGAGCTATTTCGATATTGAGCCGTTCGGTTGGCAAATCTTCCCTATGGCTGGTTACAGCTATAATGACGGCGAAGTAGCGGTTTTCGATGATGATAATGTTGGTTCTGACTATGTATTGATGTCGAGCTCAACACACGGTGGCTACATTGGTGCGTTTGGTTTAAAAACGATTGCTGATGAATGGTCTATCATGGGCTTCGGTGGCGGTTCAATGGGGTCTGATGATTATTCAGGGTATTGGGCAGGCGTCGGTGCTAGCTACAAGTTGAGTGACGCTCAATCATTCAACTTCTTCACTATTTTTGCTGAGGACGATTTCGGTGAAAATAACAGTGTTGGCGCGTCTTACACCTATGAGTTCAAATAACTGTTAGCAGGCAGAAATTCGCAGGTGGACACCTCTCGTAAGAACCATTGACTTAGTCCAGATTAAATTGAACAAAGTCGCTTATTAAAACTTAGCGATTTTCTTTTGTTACCATTTCTCCAATCTTTTTTATCTCTTTTTGATGCTTTCTATATCTTTCTCACATGAGAGTGCCGCTCTCTTAATCTAGATTAAGTTTTCGCTGCCTTATTCTCTGTAGTATCCGCCTGAATCAGTGCCCATGCTTAATGGGTAACTTGCGTAACACGATTTTGAGAGGAAGACACTTGAGCACTTTGTTTACAGAAACCCACATTGGCAAGATGACACTAAAGAATCGCTTCATGAGAAGTGCAACGTGGGAAAATATGGCCACCGAAGATGGGCATATGACAGATAAACTGTACGCTATCTATGAAGAGTTGGCTCAAGGTGAAGTCGGCCTGATCGTGACGGGCTACGCGAACATTGTTGAAGAAGAAAAGCCGAATGCAGGCATGATGGGTATGTATAACGACTCATTCATTGAAGAGTATCAAAAGCTGACTCAACTGGTGCACGACAACGACTCTAAAATCGTGATGCAGTTGGCTTATGGTGGCACCAAAACCACGCATGACCTTGGCGAGCGAGTAATCTACGCACCAAGTGAGGTTCCAGAAAAAGGAACTCAAACTCTAGGCAAAGCGATGACCAAAGACGAGATCGACTACATTGTTGATGCGTTTGCTCAAGCGTCTTTGAGAGCACAGAAGTCAGGCTTTGATGGCGTTGAAATTCATGCCGCTCACACTTACCTGATTAACCAATTTCTAAGCCCTTATTACAACCAACGTGAAGATGAATACGGCGGTAGCTTAGAAAACCGCATGAGATTTTTGTTAGAGATCTATACCGCGACACGTAAGCTGGTGGGTGATGATTTCCCTATCTTGGTTAAGCTCACGGCATCCGAGTTTTTTGAAGGTGGCGTCACCTTTGAGGAAACACGTATTGTCTGTAAAAAGCTTGAACAAGTGGGTGTGGATGGCATTGTCGTGTCAGGCAATATTCATGGCAAAGCAGACACTATGATTGGCGAGTCGCACGATGGTTTTACCATTCAAGCTGAAGGCTACTTCCATGAGTATGGTCACGCGATTAGCCAAGACGTTAATATCCCAGTGATCACGGTTGGTGGTCTAACGGATTTTGATGCTATCGAAGCGATTGCAAACAACACGGGCATTGAGTACTTCGCGCTTTCAAGACCGCTGCTTTCTGAACCCCATTTAGTGAAGCGTTGGAAGGAAGGGGATAGAAGCCCTGTTGAATGCGAACGATGCTCTAAGTGTCGTACTAAGCGCGGTAACTTCTGCGTGGTGAATAAAGACAGAAAAGTACAGCTTGCACGCATGTAGTCGCTGAGCCCAGCTCCAAGCGAGCTCCGAAGTTTATAGCTGAGTCTAAGTTTGAGCCTGTGTAATCGCGCAGGCTCTTGTTCATTCCGTATTCCACGAAACGAAATTTGAAACCTTATTAATCACATCTTCCTGTCAAATTGGCGCGACTAAACAGTTACACTACGCCTGTAAATTATCCAACCAAGTTATCGATAAAAACTGAGCAAACTTTGAAACTACTTCCTCTTCTTAAGCAACCTCGAATCCACTGACGTCTCTTTAGTTTTAGCGATATTGCTATGATTTAAGCGTGATACTCACTATTCATCCCAGTGAACCCTGTGTTTATAGGGCGTTAGTTTGTGCACCTTGGATTTGCATCGTCGAACATTTTGATAGTTAACGAATAAAACTTAATAGATCATTCAGAGGTAAAAATGCAAAAGAAGCATTGGTCCAAATTCGAGTTGCTGCATGAAGTCGTAACCAACCCCAATATTCACGTAAAAGGTCAACACAGTTATTACAGCGATTGCTGGGATAATGGGTTCGAGCAATCTGTCGTCCGTTATTTACATGGCGACGAAGTCAGCCGCCAGTGGGAGCCTCGATGGGAAATCGACGAACTCCATATCGGCGATTATGTCTGCATTGGCGCAGAGGTTGTGATTTTAATGGGTGGCAACCATACCCACAGAGTTGATTGGTTTTCGCTGTATCCATTTATGGATGTAATCGACGATGCCTACATTGGCAAAGGTGACACTCACATTGAAGATGGGGTGTGGTTAGGCATGAGAGCGATGGTGATGCCCGGTGTGACGATTGGCGAAGGCGCTGTGGTTGCAGCGAATAGTGTGGTGACTAAAGACGTCGCTCCATACAGCATTGTCGGTGGTTCTCCAGCTAAAGTCGTCAAATACCGCTTTGATGAGTCCGTTATTGACGAACTCATGTCATTCAAAATATACGAGTGGCCCTCAGATAAATTTGAAGCGCTGAAACCGTATTTATGTAACTCAGACTTTTCAAAGTTAAAGCAGGCGATAACGGATTACGACAATTGTTTGTAAGGAGCACTTGTAACGAGCGTTTGTAAGGAGCGTTTTTAAGGTACGGGTATAGCCACAGATTTGTGTAGAAAGATCTGTGTCATATTTATATTGAAAAACACGTTAAATCAGTCCGTTACCTTGCAATACTCAACATGGTGTACCAATCTTATTTCATAAGCATGGATAAGGATTGTGTATGCCCGCAAGTTCAATGAAAAACAAAGGGGTGGTGGGGAAAGTCTTACTGCCTTCTTTACTCATAAATCTTCTCTCTCTCGCCGTTCCGTTAACGGTTTTGCAAATTTACGATCGTATTTTACCTAACCAAAGTTACGGTACTGCCACTTTGTTGTTGGCGGGTGCAGCGTTGGCTGTTGCCATGGAAGCATTGATCCGGTTTGTGCGTACTTGGCTTTTGTCAGCCGCGGCCAGCAATACCGAGAAAGCGACCTATCAAACTTTGGTTGAAAGAGTAACAACGGCTTCATCAGGCCATCTCCGCCACATTGGTGTTGGCGGCGTGGAAGAGGGGCTTGGTTCTGTATCCAAAGTCAAAGATTGGTATTCCGGTGGTGTGATTGCAGGCTTTATTGATTTGCCTTTTGCCTTGATCTTCTTGGGCTTGGTGGCTTACATCGGCGGTGAGCTGGTGGCGATACCTTTGGCAGTTTGGCTGATTACTCTCGGAATCGTTTGGTTATCTTCTATTCGCGTTAAAAGCTTAAGTGAAGAAGCTTCCCAAGATGAGCAGGAGCGAAAAGCGTTCTTGATTTTACTGAGCCAAACCATTCAAGGAATCAAACGTCAGGCTGTTGAGTCTCGAATCTTCAATCAGTTTAAATCCCTCAATAACGTTCGCTCTCAGTCTAAAGCGAGAGAAGAAGAACAGAACGCCTTTGCCCAAGAATGTATTCAGCTTGCCGCATTAGCCACGTCAGTTTTACTCGTAATTACGGGGAGCTTGTGGGTGTTGGATGGTCAGTTAACTACTGGTGGCTTGGCGGCATGTTCTATCTTATCTGGCAGAGCGGTTGCGCCTTTGAGTGCTCTGGTTGGGGTTAGAATCAAGCTTAATTCAATACACAGTGCCAATCAGGCAATAGAAAAATTGAGTGACTTATCATTATCGGAATCTTCAGATTCTGAGCAAGTTGAGAACCACTTATCTGACTTTGAGACGTTGGAAATCAAGCAAGCGACCGTTGAAAGATATGGTGAACTCTCTCATGCAGATGTCACACTGAATAAAGGTGAGTTGGTTTTGTTAGAGAGTGAGGATCGCCACACCAACAGTCATTTATTGTCGTCGATTGCAGGTATTGATGATCTAAAAGCGGGTGAGTGCTTCATTAACGGAGCTGCAGTTTCAATCGCATCCGTAACCAATATTGCTGCCTACTGTGGCGTTAAAGGGCAGTTGGTGTCGGGTACTATTCTCGACAACTTGTGCGGGTTTGACCCTGAGAAAACGCAAAGCGCCAGTGACTATGCAAAGCGTTTGGGTTTAACCAAAGAGATTACTCGATTACCCGATGGACTAGAGACACAAATTGGCCATACGAGTGCTTCTTTGTTGAGTATGGGTAACGTGAAAATGCTCAATATCGCGGCTCAATTGGCAAGTGATAAACCCATAATCATGTTGGAAAGGCCGGATTCTTCACTTGATTTAGACGCCCTTGGGAATCTAGCTAAGGTGTTGGAAGAAGAAGTAACGGCAGGACGCACGATACTGATGGTGAGCTACCATTCGAAGCTTCGCGAATTTGCTAATCGAATCATTACAGTGGAAAGTCGAGCTATTACGGTCGACAGCGAGAGCAATCAGGAGGCCGTCGTATGAATCGTTTAGATATTGGTAACCCTTCAGGTACGAACAACCGTGCAGATACCAGCGGTCGACAAGAGGTGATGAATCATTTAGAAACCGAGAGCCTTTCCGTTCTTAAGCAGTTGGAAGTTAATGCTAATATCCAGTTGTTCGCACATCAATGGGTCGATGAAAATGGCATTGAATCAATCGACGATATGTTTGCCTTGTTCGACAGGCTTGCACTGCCTTATCGCTTGGTTGCCAACCTAGATGAAGTTGGTGAACATAAATTGGTCTTACTGGTACTTGGTGAACATGAGCTGGTCTCTGGTCATTTGGAATCCAAGCAATTTGTTGCCTTTAATGCCAATAACGACATCACCGATGTCCCTCAGTTTTGTATTGTTATCGAAGGGCCACCATTAGAGAAGGCCTCTCCTGATTGGGTTGGTGAAAGGTTACATGCGTTTCGCCCCATCATTCCTAAATTGTTATTGGTCAGCTTTATCACTAACTTATTTGCGCTTGCTGTTCCCTTCATCACGATGTCGATTTATGACCATGTGATTGGTGGTGATGCAGGGCATGAGTTGCAAGGTATCGCCATTGGCGCGGCGTTGTTGTTTGTGATGATGGGTTGGTTGAGAACATTACGTAGCCGAGTGTTTGCTTCAGTTTCCAACCGAGTAAGTCGTGAGATTTCTCAATCCATCGTGCAGCGTCTGCTTCGTAATAGCTATGCTCAAAATCAGCAAACAGCTTCTTCTAGTCAGCAAAACCAAGTGATGTTGTCAGAGCGTATTTCAGGTGTGCTATCGGGGCCATTAGGAAATGCGTTATTTGACCTACCATTCATTCTAATTTTTGTACTAGCGATAGGAGTTTTAGGCGGATGGTTGGTACTGGTTCCAGTCGTCTCTTTAATCCTTTATTACTTGCTAGCAAAACGCTCGATACGCTCTAGCAGCAAGCGCTCGATGCAATCGACAGTCGCAGGTACGAATCGTCAAAACATGACTAATGAGCTGTCATCCAAGCTTGCCTTTATTCGCAGTGCTGGATTCTCAGAGCACTGGATTCAACGTTTCAAAAAAGCCAATCTTCTTGCTTCAACAGTGACCTTTAATCAATCGGTTCTCCAGAGTCGGTACACCTCGATTTACTATTTCATTGGTGTGGGCTCGACACTCGCCGTGATGGGGTTAGGCATAGGACTTATTTTTGAACAAGTGATGACGCCCGGTGGTTTGATTGCTTCAATGATGTTGATATCTAAGGTGACGGGTCCTGCTCAGGTGTTGGCAAACAGCGCGATGCGTTTTAATAGCTTTAATCAATCCAAGCTGCAAGTGAACCGTATTTTGTCTCAGCCGTCTGAGCGTGAATTCAGTTACCAGCATCACCCGTTACCCGTGGTAGCGCCTAACTTGAAATTAGACCAAGTGACGCTGCGCTATCCCAAACAGAGTCGCCCCGCTTTGAATGGTGTGAGTTTTGATATTGAAGCCGGTGAAGTTGTCGCGATTACCGGCCCTTCTGGGAGCGGTAAATCAACATTAATTGAAGTGCTGTCTGGCTTGCAGCCTATCCAAAATGGCATGGTCGAGCTTGAAGGCGTTAACCTCGTTCAATACGACCCGCAGCTTTATCGCCACTGGTGTTTCATTCGAGCCGCATATCCTGATTTGCTTACGCTGAGTATTCGAGAGTGGCTAAACGACGGTCACAAAGTCGAAGATCAGAAAATGATCTCTGCAATTGAAATGGTCGGCGGAAAGCGTTGGTTCGAGACATTATCAGGTGGGCTCGATACTTCCATCAGCAGTATTCAGCCGGACAGCCTTTTTGACATGTTGTCTGGCAGCGTCGCGCAGATCCTAATTGATGCAAAAGCGCTGGTTTATGACTACCCAATGTTCTTAATGGATAATCCTGTGCCTGATGCTCACCCAAATGCTAAACGTATATTTGGTGAGTTTGTGCAGTCGAAAAAAGGAAAAGCAACGGTGATTTACACGTCCCACGATCCGGATTTAATCAAGCTTGCCGATAAAGTGGTGGTATTAAATGAAGGTGCAGTGGTTTATGCCGGTCCATTAGAGCCGGAGCAGTCTTCGAAGCAGGAACAGCCTTCAGAGCCTCAAGCTTCTCAAGAACCGCAGTTATCTGAGCAACCGTTATCTCAAGAGCTACAGCCGTCAACTCAAGAGGCGTCTGCTCAACAAAATGCAGCCCAACAAGAACAATCAGAGTCTAAGCAAGGAGTCGCTAATGACTAAACAATCTATCGAGAAGGGCAAGCGCTACGGTGAGCTTGTTGAATCACAAAATACGGCTCGTACATTGGCGCTGGCCACATGGTCGGTTGCCTTATGTGTTATTGCTTTTGCCACTTGGTCTGTAGTCACTCAAGTTGATGAAATCGCCAAAGCCAAAGGTGCTGTGATTCCGGAAGGCGAGAAGCAAGTATTACAAAGTGCGATTGGCGGTAAGTTAAAGCAAATTCTTGTTAAAGAAGGCCAGTTGGTAGAGAAAGGCCAGCCGCTTGTTGAGTTTGATGCCACTTTCCAGCGTACCGCCCTTGAAGAGCTAAAGTCCCAACAAGTGACGCTTCTAGCCAGTGTGGAACGTATGAATGCGCTGCTTGAGCAACGTGAGCCTAACCTTGCTGAGTTTGAGGTCGATTACCCAGAGATCGTCAGCCAGCAAAAAGCGCAGCTGAACGCGCAAAAAGCCCTCTACTTCCAAAAGCGTGTGGTGCTTGAGAAAGAGAGCGAGCAAATTGCAGAGCAGCTTCGTAGCGTAGAAAAGGCCTTGCCGAGTTATGAGAAAGAGTTAAATGCGACTAAGCAAGAGTTGAACATACTGGAGAAGGGTTATAAAGCGGGTAACATTTCACGTTTACGTGTGCTTGAAATGCGACAAAAATTGGCCAGTATCGAACAGAAAATCGAAGAAGCTCGTGGTAAGAAGTCGGTATTGATTAGACAAGCTGACAGTAATGACCAAAAAATCATACAGCTTCTGGCGGAAGCGAAAGCTAAAGTGAGCGATGATCGTTCTAAAGCCGTATCTGACTTATCAGCATTGAATGCTAGAGTTCGTTCAAGCCAAGCTAAATTGACGAACACTATGTTAGTGTCACCGCTACAAGGCTTGGTGCAAAGCATACCAAGCACGCAGGATGGTGGTGTTATTCAGCCGGGTGGCACGGTAGTTGAAATTGTGCCTGTCGGAGGGAACGCTGACTTCAAAGCACGTTTGTCCCCAAGAGATATTGGTTTTGTGAGTGTTGGGCAGCCCACTCGAGTCAAGATTGATGCGTTTGATTACAGCCGCTTTGGGGCTTTAAAAGGGGCGGTAGAGAGTATTTCACCGACCACAAGTCAAAGCGAACGTGGCGAGATCTATTATGAAGTTGTAGTGTCGGTTGATACGCCTTACTTCCGTGATAACCCTGAAAGCTTTTCCATACTGCCGGGTATGACGGGTGAAGTAGACATCACAACTGGCGAGAAGTCGGTGTTCCAATACTTATGGAAACCGATTTATACCAATGTTAGCGTGGCGTTTGGAGAGAGGTAAAGTCCTCCACTCTGGCTTGCATAAAAAAGGAGCACATGCCGTGCTCCTTTTTTTATCTAACCGAAGGGGTGATGCCCTAGTTATTTGGGTCTATGTCAGGCAATCCGTCAATATCATTATGATGGTGTAAAGAATCATCAAAAGATGGGCTTTCGGTATGGTGAGACAGTGCGTCACTCATACTGTCGTCAGTTTGCTCAGCCCCATAAGCACTCTCGGCATCACTGAAAATGATATCGATATCCTGTGCCACTGGTACATTGTGTGACGGTGAATCTATAGACGGCGAGTCAGCATTAATACCCAGAGCGTCTAGGTAAGCATGGGCACCAGAACGCTGTTCGTGTTCGCCTATCGCTGTATGTTCTAGGTTTGCCGTCACCTCATCAAAATTAAGAGTAACTTCATCAGGGGTGCTGAAAGAGGCATCCGGTTCATCCGCTTGGCTCATGCCGGGTGCTGGAGGAGGTGGTGGAGCGATTGGCGATAAATCCATGCCAGTTAGTGTGGTTTGGTCAATGTGATGTCCGCTGTTTCCATGGACGGATTGCGAGTGCAAATGTAGGTGCACCGCGACTTGTGAGTTTTGATCGCCTCCTAGGGTTAAAACAAACGAGTCGGTTTCGTCTGTACCACTACCGTAAGAGCCTCCTGTATGTGTCTTAACGACGCCTGATGAAGTTTGTTGGTAATCGTAACTCAACTCTCCGGTTGCAGGATTGACATGCAAAGTACCAAATTGACCGTGTAATGCAGTGAGAGAGTGTCCGTGGTGATCTGATATTCCCCAGCCTGTCATTGGCGTAGGCGTTCCTTGGTGAATAATTGGAGGAATTCCGATTGAGGCATGCAGGTCCTGATTGCCTGCACTGCCGGTAATTTTTGCAGGGGCAACTAGGGTTGGCATTGGTGGAACATCGCTGTGTCCATCAATGCGCATTTCAACTTCTTGAGTTGTAACGCCCCCGTGTCCATCATCGACCAATAGAGAAAACTTATCGGTCAATTGTTCACCATTATTTAAAGCATTAACATGGCTATTGCTGTTATTAAGTGTGTAGACCCAAGTTTGTGTATTGCTGTTATAGGTAACAGAACCATACTGTGGCTGATGTTGGCTATCAATACTGACAGAATGTTGATCGCTATGATCAACATCGCTGATAATAATTTGCCCAGAGGTCGCATTTGCAGCATCTTCATCAATGTTATGTGCACCTGCGATAACTTCAGAAATTGTTGGTTTATCATTAGTACCATGCACATAGAGGGTAATAACCTGCTTATCACCACCAGCAGTCGTTACTTCATATTGAACCTGCTCGACTTGCCCTGCCGCTAAGTGTTGAATATTGGCATTGGGAACCGAATAAGCCCAATCACCGGCTTTTCCAATGGTCAGATGACCGCCATAGGGATCACTGAGCGCATGGGCATTACGAGTGTCGTAAAAATGATCTTCACTGGCATCAGGATCGATAACATTCAACACGCCAGTGACAAATATCGTATGTTGAGCATCACCTTGTACATGGCGATCTTCTGTAATTTGACCGCTTTTATCTCCGGTGAAGATCGCAGCATCGCCAACTGCCGAGAGTGTTGTTGATGCACCGGTGTGAGTCACACCACCGTGGGGATCTTTAACGTCATAGCTAAAGTGCACATCGCCGTTATAGTCTTTCTCTGGGGTAAAAGTAAACGTGCCATCGGTATTGAAGGCAATAGCACCGTGGTCAGCCTGTAGGTTTTCAATGGATAATTTGCCAATGTCGTTGTCGTCAACATCGCTAGAATTGGCCAGTAGCTGTGCAGGGGTGAGGACTATCTGGGTATCTTCTAAGCCATTCGCTAAACGTACTTCAGCTGATGCAACTGGCGCATCATTGGTGCCATGAACGGTCACTGTAATATCTTTTTTAGCACTGCCATCAATAGATTCAACGGTAAAGGTTTGCTGGAAGCTTTCCCCTGCACCTAAATGTTGGACTTTATCATTGTCAATATCGTATGACCATTGGCCCTGTGCGTTGATATTGAACCGACCACCTTCGGCGGTGGTGATGGTTTGCGCGATAAAACCGGCTTGATCGTGATCCGGGTCAATGACCTGTAACGTGCCACCACTGCTGAGTTGACTGGTGGTATTGCCAAAGGAAGTATGATCTTCGTAAACATGATTATTGAGGCTGGAGTAGGGCGTCACTGCAATTTTTGCTTGGTTATCTTCACCGGTCACTTTCACCATAATGGTGAGCTTCTGACCATCAGTGGTTTCGACTTCGTAGGGGAGCTCCATCGACTCGCCAGCATGTAGGCTACTGATTAGATCGTCCGGATGATGATTGGTACATGTATCTAATCTGAATTGATAAGTGCCATTAGGCCAAACATCAAGGTGGCCAGGCTCAAACCCTTGACCTAAATATTTACCGCTAAAAACAAACTGAGTGTTATCGCCACTAT
>NZ_JBGOOD010000028.1:0-24493 GCF_041439475.1 Vibrio sp. 1S139 | reverse complement strand
GGTCAATTGCAGTGCCACGCGTTGTGGGTCTAGCACCTATACCTGATAGATGCCCGGCATCGGCGTGATAATGCCATGTACCGTCATTTTGTAGAATCAGATCTCCATAGGTACCGTGGTAGTCGTAACCATTGCTACCTTGCTTTTCAAAAATAGACTCACCCGTATCAGGGTCTGTAATGGTTAGCTTGCCATCCGCATAGAGTGTTGTATTGCCAAGTGTGGCGATGCCAGGTTGGGCATAGTCGGGAGACATGTTAACGCCAGCAGTATTTTCAGATATAGAGGCAGTATCAACGCCGCCAATAATAGCCGCATTATTTGTCCCATTGACGGTAATAGTAACTTGATGTGGCGTGCCATCGGCAGAATGAACGGTGATGATGTCAGTGGTTTTTGAACCTTGCGCTAACGCTTGCACGGTTGGGTTTGTATTGTCTAAATCATAGGTCCAATCACCGTTATCTTTAAGATGTAGGGTACCTAATTGACCTGCGATATCGGTATTTGAGAAGTGCGCTTCGCCTGTATCGGTATCAGTAATAGTCAGAGTCCCAGACGTTTGTAATTGCGACTCTTCCGTTACCGCACCAGAGTTAGTGCCTGCAATCACAGCTTTGTCATTAGTCCCATTTACAGTAACAGTGATTTGATGTGGCGTGCCATCGGCGGAGTGGATGGTTATGATGTCTGTTGTCGCAGAGCCTTGACCAAGAGCCTGTACTTTTGGGTTTTTATTATCTAGGTCGTAGCTCCAATCGCCATTGTCTTTAAGGTGTAAAGTACCCAGTGTCCCCTTGAGGTCGGAATTAGAAAAATGCGCCTCTTTTGAGTCGATATCGGTGATGTTGAGTTGGCCCGAAACCGTTAGGTTTTTATCTTCAGTAACTTGGCTTGAGCCATTACTTTTCCCGATAGCCAAAAACGAACTTGGTGAATTTGCTGTACTACTCGTGATTACCGCATGGTCGTTGGTGCCATTAATCGTAACCATAACTTGATGCGCTGTGCCATCAGCTGAGTGAACAGTGACGATGTCTGTCGCAGTTGAACCTTGGCCAAGTCTTTGAACTACTGGGTTATTGTTGTCTAAACTGTATGTCCACGCACCGTCTTTGGTGATGCTTAGCGTACCGAAATTACTAGTCACTTGTGAGGCTTGAAAGTGGTCCTCTCCAAGATCAGAGTCCGTTACCGAAAGCTGCCCTTGAACTTGTGTCGTTAAATCTTCAGTTAACGTGCCAGCATCCACACCCGTAATTACGGCATTGTCGTCGTTTCCGCCAATCGTCATATCGATCGTTTGCGGTGTGCCATCTTTGGTGTGAATTGTGAAACTTTCATGCAGTGAAGTGGCTGCGGTTAAAGCTTGAACATTAGAGAGCGAGTTATCAACTTGATACTGCCAATGTCCATCAGCATCGATAGTTAATGAACCATATTTACCTGAGATAACTTCCGGCGTAACCGAACTTTCATTTTGGTCAGGGTCTATGACATCGATTTTGCCGTTCGCATGTAACAAGCCTTGTGAATCAATATTATGATCTTCTGTGACAACGCCAGTTAAGTCTCCTGAAATACTTGGCGTATCTTGTTTACCTGTGACCGGAACTTGAACAATGACACTCGAGCCGTTAGATAGATGCAACAAGAAATGGTCAGTGCCTTGTTGGTGCTGATTCAACAGGATGTATTGAGGGGATTTTGGGTTCAATACAAATGTGTATTGACCATTTGCATCTACATGAAGCTCTCCGTAGGTACCTTTTATGACTTCTGGCATGAAAGTAACGGGTAAAGCGGGCGTCGTAGGTGCATTCGAATGAGTTGGCTGACCGTTACTCCCTGAGGAGATAGTCGGCATCGATACCGAAGGAATGTAATGGACTTGCGGGTGAGAAAGCGTCGACAAATGATGAGAAGGAACCAAGTGAGAGCTCGAACCATGGGCGGCATGACTTGCACTTAAGGTGGAGTTTACGTCGCTGTCACTCGTCTGAGCTTCTTGGAGAGCAACCGCTGATGAGTCCGCCTTGCTATGGTCATCGGTGACATCTTTTTCGGTCACGTTATTTGCGGTTACTTGATCTGCAGCGTCGCTGGAATTGTCTATACTTTCTGCAGCAGCGTGTTTAGCCAATGATGGCAAAATCATCATGAGTGACTGAAAAAGTGGGATATTCACTTTTAGATGTGAATGCAGTCTGCGCTTCTTTTTTTGTGTTGGTTTCTTTTGTTCTAGCTTGTTACTTTTCTTATTTTTGATTTCTGTATTTTTCTTGTTTGCTTCGACGTTTTTTTTGTTAGCCATTTTTATCATCCGTGAATCGTGGTTGCACTATCTTAAGTAAAATACACAGATAGAGGTTTCGCTAGCTAATTGGATAATTTTTAAAGAAAAAACTGCAAAGTCGAAGAATTATCTCATTTTGATGAAAGAGAGGATGAATACTTTTTCAACGGTCAGGTAAATATCGGCACAATGGCATTGACCTTACCCTAAGGGGAACGTTTATAGTTGCGTTGTAAATTCAAAGGTAAGCTATGACAAACACATTCCGAAAAACTTGGATTATTGTTTTCAGCATCATTGCGATGTTGATGTCTAGCTATGCCTCAAGCTCCTCAGCCTTGATGACTGAAGTAATGATGATGGAAATGGGGTCGAGCAAGTCGGCTTGTTACCACAGCGATACTTCGGTTAATGATTCAATGGCAGGGTGTCATGTGATGAGTGAAGAAGTACACGCTGAAGACTCTAACATGAGTGCCCATGCTTTGATGGCTCAACTCGATATGTCTTCAACGAGCGAAGACGGCAGTCCGATGATGGGTAACCATTGTTCGAGTGCCGATTGCTGTGCCTCAATGTGTTCTGCAAGTCCCTATCCAATTCAGGCTGTTCAAGCCGTTGATCAACTTTCCTTTTCATTAGCTCGTTTTCAATCGGTCACGATTGGCCAGAAAGTCGCACGCGCTCAATCTTTGCTACGCCCACCTTCCGCATAAATCTATATCTAAAAATACAGCTCTATCAGTTAGATAAATCTGATAAGTCATTCTTTTTTATGCGCTAATTAGCGCTAGATATGGACATTCATTGTGAATATGAAACCAACAACCTCTGTGTTTGTCATGAACACGAGCTTAGTGGTTGCTGCTGCCTTGCCTATGGCCTTGTTTTCAAGTGCTACGCTCGCGGCTACCACGGCGTCAGCTTCAAATGCTCAACACATTTCAGCACATGACCAAGCAAGCTCGACGCAGCAACTCAATACACTGATTGAGATTGCTTTAAGCGAAGATGGAAATCGCAAACAGTACTTTGCTCAGTCTCAAGCGATGCGAGAAACGGGCATTGCCAGCTCGACCTTAATGGACCCGAAATTGAAAGTTGGATTTGGCGGTTTGCCTGTCGATAGCTTTCAATTCGACGAAGACCCGATGACCAATATATCGGTAGGGCTGATGCTGCAGTTTGAGCGTGGCGATACGCTTAACCTTCAACAAAAAAAGGCAGGCCAACAGGCAGATGCTTTAGCTTTGCAGGTGCAAGCAAGAGAATTGACGGTTGCGAATAGCATGACGCAGCTTTGGCTTAAGTTAGGTTATCAGCAAAAGGCTGAGTCGGTGATTCGTCAAAATCGTCGTTTGTTGGTTGAGCTTGAAAACTATGTACAAACCAATTACTCGATTGGTAAAAGCGAAGCGCAAGATCTGCTTAATGCTCAGCTCCAAGTGAGCAAGCTTGATGAGAAACTTCAGGCAAACCAGCAGGTTCAGCGTCGTCTAATCTCTCAGCTTTCTGAATGGTTGGGTTCTGATTGGCTAGGCTCTCAGGTTCTTGATTCTCAGGGCACACTGAATGCAACTAACCAAATCGATTGGTCATTGTTGGAAAGCAAATTAGCGACCAATATCGATTCAACCAAGCACTACCAGCTACTGACTGACCATCCTTTGGTTAAGATCTCCGATGTCAGTATTTCCTCTAATCAAACTCAGGTTGAGTTAGCCGAGCAAGCTTATACCCCACAATTTGGGGTGGAAGTGATGTATGCACACCGTCAAGCCAATAACATGGCGGGTGAACCAGCTTCTGATCTGGTGAGTGCTTATCTGACAGTCGACATCCCGCTGTTTACAGGGAACCGACAAGATAAAAACTTATCGGCTGCTCAGTATCAAGTTGGTGCGGCTAAATCTCAAAAAGACACCTTACTTTCCCAAATGAACGCGCAAGTGAACGCATTGCTGGTGGACAGAACAAATCTGATCCAGCGATTAGATCGCTATCAAACGTCCTTGCTTCCTCAAACCGCAGCCCAAATCAGCGCGGTTGAGAGGGGCTATCAAAACAATACCGCTCAGTTTAACGATGTCATTTTAGCAACGACCGATGAGCTGGCGCTTAAGTTAGAGCAACAACGTTTGATCACCGATCTCAACATCGTTAACAGCAAACTGGCGGCGTTAGTCAGTGGCTTTGAATACCAAGTAAATCAACCACAGCTTGTAACCACAGAGAATCAGTAAGGGATAGATAATGAGTTCAGTAAAAGTAGCAACAATCGCTCTGCTCGTATTGAGGTTGGTCGTGAAGCTGGCGAAAAAATAGAGGTGCTTCAAGGGCTAGAGCAAGGTGAGAGTATTGTCACTTCTGCACACTTCATGTTGGATTCTGAATCGAGCCAATCAGCTGATCTGTCACGCATCAATGGTGTTGAGGAAGAAGCGGAAACCGTATGGGCAAACGGTGAAATTTCCGATGTTATGCAAGGCAGCCGTATGGTGACGATTAACCATCAGCCTGTTCCAGAATGGGATTGGCCGGGCATGGTGATGAATTTCACCTTTGTGGAAGGCTTGGACATGAGTGACGTGCAACGTGGTAAGGCAATTGACTTTGAGATGAGAAAGACAGAGTCAGGGCAATACGAGGTTGTTGATTACAAGGTCAACAAACACAAGATCGCCGGCGAAGTTTGGGTAACGGGTGACATTACCATGTTGATGGCAGATTTTGGCATGATCACTGTAAAACATCAGCCAGTCCCTGAGTGGAATTGGAAAGCGGGTGAAATGAATTTCCAAGCCAGTGATGACCTTGATTTATCTGAGTTTGCCGAGGGTCAAACCATTCGGTTTCTAGTGGCGAAGCAAGGTTCTGATTATGTGCTCAAATCTCTCGAACCGACGAATAGCACGGGTGAGGGCGAACTATGATCAATGCAATCATTCGCTGGTCTATTAGCAACCGCTTCTTAGTGCTGGTTGCCACTGTAGCCATCGTATTTGGCGGCTTATACAGCGTTAAAAATACACCTGTCGATGCCATTCCTGATTTGTCAGATGTTCAGGTGATCATCAAAACCAGTTATCCGGGGCAAGCGCCGCAAGTGGTCGAGGATCAGGTGACTTATCCATTAACCACCGCCATGTTAGCTGTACCGGGTGCTGAAACGGTTCGTGGCTACTCGTTCTTTGGCGATTCGTATGTCTATATCATCTTCAATGATGATACTGATATGTATTGGGCGCGTTCTCGCGTGTTGGAATACTTAAGCCAAGTGGCGCCTAATTTGCCATCAAGTGCTAAGCCAACATTAGGGCCAGATGCAACCGGTGTGGGTTGGGTTTACAGCTATGTATTGCAAGACAAAACTGGTCAGCACGACTTAGCGGAACTCCGTAGCCTGCAAGATTGGTTCTTGAAGTACGAGCTACAAACCGTAGATGGTGTATCTGAAGTCGCGACCGTTGGCGGTATGGTGAAGCAGTATCAAGTGCAGATTGATCCGGCCAAATTACGTGCTTATGACCTAACGCTTCAACAGGTCAACAAAGCAATCCAAGATGGTAATCAAGAAACCGGTGCGTCTGTTGTTGAGATTGCGGAAGCCGAGCACATGGTTCGTACGACGGGTTACCTGACAAGCATTGAAGACATTCAATCTTTGCCGCTAAAAGTGACCGACAAAGGTACTCCGCTGCTATTAGGTGACATTGCTGATATTAACCTCGGCCCGCAAATGCGTCGTGGTATCTCGGAACTCAACGGTGAGGGCGAGGCGGTTGGCGGCGTTATCGTGATGCGCTTTGGTGAAAATGCCAGTGAAGTGATCGACTCGGTTAAATCCAAACTCGCTGAACTGCAAGCTGGCTTGCCTGATGGTGTTGAGATTGTCGCGACTTATGACCGTTCGACTTTGATTGATTCAGCCGTTGAAAACCTTTGGAAGAAGCTGGCTGAAGAGTTCATCGTGGTCGCCGTGGTGTGTGCGTTGTTCTTGTTCCATATCCGCTCGTCGTTGGTTATCGCACTAAGTCTGCCTGTTGGTATCTTAGGTGCATTCATTGTGATGCATTGGCAGGGTATTAACGCCAATATCATGTCTCTTGGCGGGATCGCGATTGCGATTGGCGCCATGGTGGATGGTGCCATCGTGATGATCGAGAACGTTCATAAACACATTGAACGGACTCCGCTCACTGACAAAAACCGTTGGCAGGTGATTGGTAAGGCAGCAGAAGAAGTTGGCGCTCCGCTGTTCTTCTCTCTGATTATCATTACCTTGAGCTTTGTGCCAGTGTTCGCGTTAGAAGGCCAAGAGGGCAAGATGTTCTCGCCACTCGCGTTTACCAAGACGTATGCGATGGCGGCAGCGGCGGGTTTGGCTATCACGCTTGTGCCTGTGCTAATGGGTTACTTCATTCGCGGCAACGTGCTACCTGAACACAAAAAACCAGTAAACCGTAGCCTAGTGGCGATGTACAAACCGCTTCTGAACCTCAGCCTAAAATATCCCAAGGTGATGATTGTTATCGCACTTGGCTTAATGGCGTCTGCTTATTACCCAACCAGTAAGCTTGGTAGCGAGTTCATTCCTCCTTTGGACGAAGGGGATTTAATGTACATGCCAACCACGTATCCGGGCATCTCAATAGGTAAGGCTCGTGAGTTGTTGCAACAAACCAACAAGCTCATCAAAACCATCCCAGAAGTCGAAACCACGTGGGGCAAAATTGGTCGAGCAGAGACTGCAACCGATCCTGCACCGTTAACCATGATTGAAACCGTAATTCAGCTTAAACCACGAGACGAGTGGCGTGACGGCGTCACTACGGAGTCTCTGCGTAAAGAGTTCGATGATCTGATTCAGTTCCCAGGTTTGACCAATGCGTGGGTTATGCCAATCAAAACCCGTATTGATATGTTAGCGACTGGTATCAAAACCCCAATTGGGATCAAAATCGCTGGCCCGGAGCTTAGCGTGATTGAAGATATTGGTTCGCAACTTGAACCCATCCTCAACAAGGTTAGTGGCACTGCTTCGGTATATGCCGAACGTGTTGCGGGTGGTCGTTATGTGACGATAGACATTAAACGACGCTCTGCTGCGCGATATGGCTTGAGCATTAAAGAAGTGCAACAGGTTATCTCGACTGCGGTTGGTGGCATGAACGTGGGTGAAACCGTTGAGGGACTAGAGCGTTACCCGATCAATGTCCGTTATCCACAAAGCTATCGTGATTCTGTCGTTAAGTTACAGAACCTACCGTTAGTGACACCAAACGGTGCTCGTATCGCGCTTTCTGATGTCGCGGATATTCGATATGAAGATGGCCCTCCGATGATCAAAACAGAGAATGCGCGTCCTAATGGTTGGGTGTTCGTGGATATCGAAGGGCGTGACCTTGGTTCTTATGTGGCAGAGGCACAAAAAGTCGTTACAGATCAAATTGTTTTGCCTGCGGGTTACTCACTGGCTTGGTCTGGTCAATACGAGTACATGGAACGCGCCAAAGATCGCTTAAGTGTGGTCGTGCCTATCACCATTGCCATCATTATGTTGCTGCTGTATTTGAGCTTCCGCCGTGTCGGTGAAGTGATGATGATCATGCTGACATTGCCACTCGCGATGGTGGGTGGTTTATGGCTGATGCATGTCCTCAATTATAACTTCTCCATTGCGGTGGGTGTGGGCTTTATCGCGCTTGCCGGGGTAGCTGTCGAGATAGGTGTGATCATGTTGGTGTACCTCAACCAGGCGTGGCATTACAAAAAACTCGATGCCGAACAGAACCAACAAAAACTTCAACTTACTGATTTAACCGATGCCATTCGTGAGGGGGCAGGGCTTCGAGTTCGCCTAGTGATGATGACAGTACTTACGGTGATCATTGGCCTCATTCCAATTATGTATGGCGAGGGAACGGGCTCAGAAGTGATGCAACGAATCGCCGCGCCAATGATAGGTGGTATGGCTTCTGCACTACTGCTTACCTTACTGGTGTTGCCTGCAATCTTTAAGCTCTGGAAACAGCGTGAGATTACGCAAAGCCAAAGCGTGACAAAAAAATAACGTATTGACTATTAGCCCTTACTTACCAAAAACAGAGAGGTAAGGGCGCATTACATGAACATGTGAAACCAACAAAACAAACAGAATATATTTAAGGAACGACCATGAAAAAGACACTAATTACTATCGCTTTAACAATCACCGCTTTAACAATCACCGCTTCAACAGCATTTGCTGCAATGGATCATTCAGCTGGTGGCCATTCGAATATGGACCACTCGATGATGAAGAGTGGAGAGATGGATCATTCAAAAATGGATCACAGCATGATGAAGGATGGAAAGATGGACCATTCGATGATGAATATGGAAGGCATGTCTGAAGTGGGTATGCCTGCGACAGGCGCAAAGCCGGATAAAGTGGTTCATGTTCTGTTAAGTGACGATATGAAAATCACATTTAAGAACAAGGTTGATATTGAGCCAAACGACGTGGTGCAGTTTGTTGTGATGAATACGGGCAAGATTGATCACGAATTCTCGATTGGTTCTGCTTCAGAGCAGCTAGAGCACCGTGAAATGATGAAAAACACGGGTAATCACGCCCATGACTCGGGTAGCACAGTTACAGTTAAGCCGGGTAAAGCGAAGCAATTGCTGTGGCATTTCCATGGTGATAATAACGTAGAGTTAGCGTGCAATATCCCTGGTCACGCTGAAGCGGGTATGGTGAAGTCGTTAACGCTTTAGACGTTAATCAATAGCGCTTTGTTGAATTAGAAATTCAATGAGGGCTAGAAAATTAAAGATAAGTCTTAACTTATACCTAAAGCGCTTTGCTGTGAGGGATTCGCTGAGGCTTATCTTTATTTATAGTCACTGTAGCAAGATAGAAGTTTCAAGCAGATGGTGTGCTTCGCCGCTCAGATGCGGTAGCTCTGCCATGATCTTTTTAAACTTGTCATCGATTGACTCTGCTTCATTCAGCGATCGAAAAGCCAGTACAGCCTGTTCAGGCTCGCTGTTCACATAACCTTTCAATGTATCTAGCTGAATTTTATTGGCATTTTCAACTTTTGCTAGCGCGACATTAATTGCTTTGATGCTAATTGTTAACTCATTGCTTTTAAACATTTTTTATTATTTATGGGTTGTTGCTAATGCGCGCACATTAACACAATGATTTTTGCAGATATTGACCAAGATTATTAAATTGGAACAATTTTGAAAATCATTAAAAGCTGAACTGCAATGTGTGATTTGGATAGGTGTCAGAAATACGAAGCGAATTAAGGAGTTAATAGCTTTGGTTGGTCAATCTAAGCTTAAACAAAATAAGTTTAATCAGTATAGATTTAATGACTATGGATTTAACTAACGGAGAAAGTTTTTGAATAGCGTGTCGCTGGAAGAAAGTGCGTAATGAAGCTTAAGGAGAAGTTGGAGCGTGCAGCGGGAATCGAACCCGCATCATCAGCTTGGAAGGCTGAGGTAATAGCCATTATACGATGCACGCACATCGTCTTAACGAGTTTGATAATGCCACATCTAACTGAAAACGAAACCTTTTTCTTTCATTTTTATTCTAAGTGCTCGCATAACCACCACTCCGCTAGTTTTTCCATCATGTTCGGCGCTTTCAGAGTGAATAAAACGTGACTAAAATCTCGTTAAAAGGAGGGCGAGAAATATTAGTAGATGTCATGCTGCTTTTTGCGATAAATCCGAGTCAATTTATAAACACGCTTTGGTGGTGCTTAGTTGTCATAAATCTCATGAAAATTAAGGAATTTGGAGTGTTAACATAAACTGATTTTTATTTGTGTTTTGGCGTCCACTAATAACAATCTGAATGCATGAATTTAACTTATCAGCCTGTCAAAACATTCAGTAAACTAATCCCAAATGAGTAGAGTTATAGGCACTTATAAGCCTTTGCAGAAAAAAGTAACGAGTTCAGTTGATAATTCACGCAAAAGTCTCGTCATTCCGTCTATCGTTTGGTACATTTGCCGCTCATTTTGTCTCCCCTAAAATTCCCATGCCTTCTCAGTTCCGAATTAACAAAATTGTTGAAATTGGTGACACTCTTCACCGCAGTGGCTGTGCTCCTTACAAGCTAGAGAAATACACTCAATTCTATGCAAAAAAGCATGGTGTGGATGTGATGATCCAAGCAACGCCAACTGCGATTAACTATCAATTTCCAGACGATAACAACGCCGTTATTCTTAAGCGTCTAAAGCCTGCGTCAATTAACCTGAGTTTGTTGGCCAATACGATCATTCGTATTAACCAGCCAAGCAGTGAGCCTGTACCAGAACCTGTCGGTTACTCAAAATTTGTGACTGCACTTGCCAATATGGGTATTCCGCCTGCTTATTTGATGCTGGTGGGCAGTACGTTGGAAGCGGTAGGCTTTTCTGCGTTATTGGGTTTGATGGTGTGGGTATGTCAGCAAGTTCTTCATTCACGTCGTGCTATCGCGGTTGAGTTCATCTCGGCACTGCTAACCGGTATCTTCGTGGCGTTTCTGGCGAGCACAGGGTTGCCGATTCCGGTGTGGGCGTTGTGTATCGCCTCGATTGTCTTGTTTGTCCCCGGGTTATCCATAGCTAACGCATTAGAATGTTTGGCGTTTAATGACTTGGTTTCTGGTACCAGCTTGCTAGGGCAGAGCGCCTTAACCCTGATTAAGCTGTTTGTCGGGATTATCATGGGGCTCAACATCGGTGAAGCGATATGGGGACAAGCGGTCTCCATCGACTATACCAACGCGGTACCGATGTGGATGCACATATCTGGCTTGGTGCTGATCTCTGTGTCTATCGGTGTGATGTTCAATGCTCGCCCTAAAGACATCTTACTTGGTTTGCCAGTTGCCGTTCTCGGTATGTGGGGCCCATTCTATCTAGGTTTTGATAGTGGTTGGGTTGTCGGCACTTGGGTGACGACGGTTCTTATTACTTTGTACGGAACTTGGATTGCCAAGAAGATGGAGCTCACGGGTTCTATTTATATCGTGCAAGGGATCATCATCTTGGTTCCGGGTAGCCGAGTATTAGTGAGTGCCAGCCAGTCGGTGTTTGAACAATCGATTTTGCCTATCCCGAGTATTGGTTTATCGGCGTTATTCATGTTCTCGGCAATCGTGGCAGGGCAAATTACCGCTTACTCGATTTACTCACCAAAAGTCGAACGTTAAGCCGTTCCGCTTTTCAAACCTTTAAACAAACACAGCTTAGCGGCTGTGTTTGTTCGTTTTAGGTGCTGCTCTTTTTTGAAGACAATTAGCTCTCCGTAAAACTTGTTAGATTTATGCTCGCTAAGCCTGACAAGAGTCATTAAAATGGAACAAATTCTATTTAAATTAAGTATTAACGTATGTCTCTACCTCCTTGCCCGCAATGCCAATCTGAATATGTTTACCCAGACCAAAACAACCTAATCTGCCCTGAGTGCGCCTACGAATGGAACCCAGAAGAAGAGCGTTTAGAAAGAGAAGCCGCGCGTGTTAAGGACGTGAATGGCGTTGTATTGGAAAGTGGCGATAAAGTTACCTTCATTAAAGATCTAAAAATTAAAGGCAGTTCTAGCGTATTGAAAATTGGTACTAAAGCTGTGATTCGACGCATCAATGAAGGCAAAGATCACCAACTAGATTGCAAGCTGGATGGTGGCGGTGAAATGCTGGTTACGGCGAAGTACGTTAAGAAGCAGTAGTCGATAATAGGTCAAAATTGCGAGTCGCTCCTGAACTAAATAGCGTAGAAGCCGTTGGAGAATCAACATCATATGGACATGGTTAAAGCTGCTCTTTCACATTCAACGGCCTTTCATTACTATGTGAACGCTTGCGCTGAGGATGGGGTAGATATTTACACGGGGATTTCCGATGGCAGTGATGCCTATTTAGAAAGACGAATTGCTTATTCAAAAGGCGAGGGTTTGCCAGAAGGGTGGACGCCTGCTTCTACGTATTTTTGTATCGACTCTGGTCAAATCCTTGGTGTCATAAGAGTTCGTCATGGTACCAGTCCGCACATTCACGATGTTATTGGACATATCGGATATGAGACGCTGCCACAAGCCAGAGGGCGGGGTATCGCAAGTCATATGTTGTCTTGGGTTCAACGACACGTATTGACCGAAAGCGCTATTATTACGTGTGAGAGGGGCAATATTGCTTCGCAAAAGGTGATAGAGAAGTGCGGTGGACAATTCCTGAATACCTTTTATTCAGAGCAAGATAAACACGAAGTCTTACGTTACCAACTAGAACCAAAATGAACATTTAAGCGTGGCATTTTTGGTTGTGTCTGGGGCTCTGAATTCCGGCTTAAACGAAAATGAAACCATAGCCAATTATTGTTGGAGGTATTTTGAAGTATTCAACAAGACCGGCTCAGTCATCAGATTATGAATTTCTGTTTGAGCTCAAGAAAGCCGCTGAGTTTGAACCGATCAAAGCCGTATTTGGCTGGGATGAGCAAATTCAACGAGATATACACGCCGAAGAGTGGGCAGAAGAACGACCTGAAATCATTGAATATCAAGGCAAGGCGATTGGCAGTGTGTTGTTGCAAGACAAAGGCGAACACTTCTATTTTTGCCGATTCTTCTTACTGCCTGATTATCATGGAAAGGGCATTGGTAGCCAAGTACTGAAAGATTGCTTAACTAAGGCTGACAGCCTCAATAAACCCGTCGAACTTTATTACCTAAAAGGTAATCGAGTTGGGGAGTTGTACTTGAGGTTTGGCTTTGAAATCACCTCTCAGAACGAGCAGTTTGTCTATATGTGGCGTAAATAGACACTCATTCAAAATGATCACACCGTGTCGGTAACTTGATAGGCACCTGACACTTATCTAACGTAAAACCTTGTAAAGCTCCCTATGCTTGATGGCTAAGCGATTACACTTAGAAAAGATCGAGCGTAAGGGAGTGTGCAATGAATTATTACCCGACTTCAAAAATCGTGGGTGAACAAAGGTTTGGCTTTGGGCCAAAACTAGGTCAAACAACCTATTATTCTCCTGTAGAACAGTTGGATAAAAAGCCATTCGTTCACCAAGCTATACAAGACTTACCGAGTACTGAATCTACTCTGATTAAAGTAGGAGAGAATCGTGTACAACGAATGAAGGCCAAGGGTGACGAACAACAGATGCAAGCCACGAAGAAAGAAGCGCAGTCTTTTCTTCGAACGCAGTATCGACAACAAGCTCAAGCTCGCCACCTACAAAGTGTTGAAACTCCTTATGGTTTTCAAGAGCGCATCATTCAGTTTTGGAGCAATCACTTCGCCATCTCGGTCGATAATCAAAAACTGATGCCCTTGGCCGCCAGCATTGAAAACGATGTGGTTCGCCAGCATTGGAATGGTAACTTTGGCGAGATGCTGATGGCTTCTTCTAAACATCCTGCGATGCTTCTGTATCTCGATAATCAACTCTCGATTGGTCCCAATTCAAAAGTCGGAAAGCGCCGTAATAAGGGGCTCAATGAGAACCTCGCTCGTGAGATCTTAGAACTCCACACTCTTGGCGTTGACGGTTCTTATACTCAGCAAGATGTTATTGCTTTAGCAAAAGGCATTTCAGGCTGGGGCATTAAATTCAAATCTCCTGATGCTGGTTTTCGATTCGCTAATAATCTGCATGAGCCAGGAAGTATCACACTGCTTGGAAAGGCTTATTCTCAATCCGGCGTCTCGCAAGGAGAGTCGTGTTTAAAAACCTTAGCGACCCACAAAGACACTGCTGCGTACTTGGTTGGTAAGCTGTGCCAGCATTTCATTGGCGACATACCTAAAGAACTCTCAGAGCAAATGGTTGCTGAATATCTGAGAGGCGAGGGGAATTTACTGCCTGTTTATCGCTTGTTATTGAACAGTGCTGAGGCGAGTAAACCTAACCCTAATCGTTTTAGACCGCCGAAGGAGTGGCTGTTTGCCGTTCTTCGTAGTGCCGATATTTCTTTAAACGAGAAACAGGCATTCAATGCACTCAACAATTTAGGGCAGCCTCCTTTTAAACCGGGTTCACCTGCAGGCTGGTCGGATCAAGACAGAGACTACAATAGCCCTTCGGCGTTGACTCAACGTATGCAAGTTGCGAATAGGCTTGCGTCTGCTGCAATAAAATCGGCTAAAGCGTCAGGAGTTAAGCCGAAAGCGGTAGTGGATAAAGTGATCGCGGGTTTATATGGCGATGCTATTGATGAACACACCCAAATTGTATTGAACAAAGCCGACAGCGCTGCAATGCAACTTTCCCTGTTGTGGCTAAGTCCGCAGTTTCAATATCGTTAGGAGTGGGTATGAAAAAGTCAGATTGTTCTCAGAATAAAGCGCCACATAGTATTAACCGCCGCCAGTTCATGGGTATTGCGGCGGCTGTTGGCGTCAGTGCGATGCTGCCATTTCCAAGCTTTGCCAAAACAGGTTCAGACAATATCTTCATTTGGGTATCACTGCGTGGCGCGATGGATGGTTTAAATGTTGTAGTGCCGCATGCCGATCCGGATTACTCTAATTTGAGACCCAACATCGGATTGAAACCAGAACAGCTACTGAAGTTGGATGATTTCTTTGGGCTCCATCCGTCTCTAAAGCAGTGCCATCAATGGTATAAAAGTAACGAACTCAGCTTTGTACACGCTTGTTCAACCGCTTATCGCGAGCGCTCACATTTTGATGGACAGAAAATATTAGAGAATGGCACTTCCGACCCGTTTAACACCGTAGGGTGGATTAACCGTTTACTCACGTTGAGCTCAGAAAAATACGATGGAATAGCGATTGATTCGGGCTTACCACTCATCATGCAGGGCGAATCGACCGTTGCAAGTTGGTACCCAAACCGCTTAAAAACACGTGATAAACAAACGGAACTGCTGGAAGAGTTGTTTCAAAGTGACCAAATGCTGTCTTCAAACTTTGAAAGTGTCATGAAGGTAGATCAACTGGTAGGCGACCAAGGTGTCGGCAAACAGTTTAAATCATTGATGGGTAAAACAGGCGACATATTGTCGGCTGATAACGGACCAAACATCGCAGCGTTAGAACTCGGTGGGTGGGACACTCACGCCAATCAAGGCAACGTAAATGGACGGTTGAGTAATCAGCTTAAAACTTTGGATGTTGGGTTAGCGGCTCTCAAAGCTTCACTAGGTGATCGTTGGCAGAAGACAGTGATCATCGCGGCCAGTGAATTTGGTCGAACAGCAAAAGAAAACGGCACCAAAGGCACCGACCACGGCACTGGCAACGTCATGTTTGTTGCGGGTGGTGCGCTGCCATCGTTGAAAGGAGCGGGTGGTAAGGTTATTACCAATTGGCCGGGCTTGAGCCAAAGCCAGCTATATGAAGGCCGAGACCTTAGTCCAACGACTGATATGCGTTCGGTTATCAAGGGTGTGCTCAACCGACATTTATCGATAGAAGTGAAACAACTCAACACTATCTTCCCTGATAGTGCCGATATTAGACCGATGAATCTTGTCTAGAGGTTTACCAAGACCCAGTTAGATGCGATTCAGTCGTTTGAATCGCTTTCTATTTGTGACTCGCTTGTTTACGATTTAATCGCCAACAGTGCTCCGAACGTCACTAAGCCAAATCCACATGCTTGATTAAGCCTTTTCTTTGCTCTCAATAGATGCTTTTGCAATGTATTCGAAGTAAACAGCATAGCGACAACGCCAAACCATAAACCGTGAAGAACGATCATGTAAAGCCCATAGCCGAGCGCGACATGCTGGTTTTCTGCATCAGGTGAGATGACTTGGCTGAAGATGCTCAAAAAGAACAACATGGTTTTTGGGTTGAGCACGTTACATAAGAAGCCTTGGGCTAAATAGCGCCAAACACTGGTGCTTTGCTTTGCATCTTCCATCGGTGCAAGCTTGTTGTCCGCACTCAAGATACCTTTTAGCCCTAGATAAATAAGGTAGGTTGCACCTGCGTATCTAATCATGTCAAACAGCTGCTCATTCTGTGAGATTAAGTAACTGATCCCAAGCATTGAATAACTGATGTGAGCACAAATCGCTAAACTCACACCGATTGCAGTCCAAATCCCTGCTTGTCTTCCTTGATTGACACTGTTTTTCAAAACTAAAACGAAATCAGCGCCTAGACTAATAACAATCAATAGTCCCAATACTGCTAGGCTTAACCACTCCATAATGACTCCAACTCTTTATATTTGATGAGCAAGCGTTCCAAGCCTTGGAGACTGGAGTCCATAAGCTTAATCAGATGAATCATCAAGCGTTGGAAGTTTCATGCGAACCCACATTGACCATGCGTTGGTTAATGCCTCGACTCGGTGATTTCTATAACGAATCCGGAATTGATGTTCGATTGTCGACTGCTGGTGGGCCTGTGAACTTGAATGCGACAGGGCTCGATATGGCGATTCGCCGAGATGACTTTAAATTAACCGAGCGTTACGAACAGATACCACTAGTTGAAGAGTGGGTAGGCCCTGTGTGTTCCCCGGGTTATTGGCAGCAGGTAAAAGATAACTTAGATGATGTGAAATTACTGCACAGCAGTACACGGCCAGGTGCTTGGAGTCATTGGGGTGCTATCACTATAGATAAAGTTAATGGTGGAGAGTGGTCAAAAGCTCGAGCGAACCAAACATTTGCACACTTCTACTTTTGCTTTCAGGCGGCTGTCGATGGGTTAGGCATAGCGCTTGGGTCTTATCCACTTGTCGCCGACGATCTTGAAAGAGGTAACTTGATCGCGCCGTTTGGCTTCGTACCTTCTGGTCACCAGTACATATTACTCACGCAAGATAGCAACCATGAAGAGCCAGAAAGCCCGTTTGTTGTTTGGCTGAAGAATGAGTTATCGCAGTGTGTTCCAACTTTATAGGTACGACATCCGACCTAGAAGTGTGCTTGTCTTATGTCAGGCTCTAGTTCGTTGTTGTGGAAATCACTCAATAGGCAAAGACAGCACGCCACCATTGAGTTCGACTTGTTTTAGCCATTCGGTTGGAATTTCGCCATCTCCTTCGTAGAAACACGCCGCTAATACCGCGCCAATTACAATCGCACGACCGCAGCTGTCACCACCACATAAGATGTTGTCGCGAATGCCTTGTTGATAACTCTGAGCACCTGCAATAATGCGAATCAGCAAGGGGAACGCGGCACTCAGTTCACAATGCAATCCAAACTTCTTCGCGGCATCTGTAATCGAAAGCTCAGGATCAGCCAGTGCTTCGTCGATTTGATCGTGTATGAACTTGCTACAAGTTTGTCGCACCATTTCTACCGATTGCAGTGGAGAGTTGCCTTGAATTGCCGCTTGAACCAACAGGGTGATGGCTTGTGCCCATTCCACGGCTTTGTCGTTGTTGTTGGTCACTCGTACCGCACTCTCTACCATTGCCGGTAAGGTGTGAGAGGTGTAAGTACACGCCACTAAAGGAATTAGCTTTGAAACAGCAGGTAGCTGGGTGTCATCAGCGCCACAGGCTGTGATTGGAGCTTCTGTTAGCTCTAGTTTATGTATGTTCAGCAAGCTCATACGAGTCGCTTTATCAATGTAACCTTGCCAACTGCCACCAAAATCAAACCAGAAACGGAAGTGCTTAATGTAACTCGCTTCGTCGTAGTGTTGATTATCGGCTAGGCTATCGACCATCGCCAATAACTGAGCACCGTATTGTGATTGGTCGCCAGCGGTTTTACCTTGGTGGGCGAAGTAGCCCTTGTCTTGATAATCGAACTGATTCGGTGAGCGAAATTCTGGCTCAAAACCCGCTACGTGTAAGATCCTCTCTTGGTCATACAGCCAGTGCAGCCCCATTGAAGCGGCGTCTCCAACCAATGCGCCGACAACGGCGTAAAAAGCTCTTTCTTTATGATTGTCCATGTTGAGCGATGTCCTTGAGATGAATCAACGTAGTTCGATACGTTAAGTATAGTGATTAGCCGAGCATTTTGCTGTGTTTCTAAGAAGAAATATGAAGGAATAAATCCTGACTGATCAATAACTTAAACCAATCAGGTGAAATGGGTAAGGGTGATGAATAGCTGGGCGAGTCGGTACTTCTTATTAATGACGTTACTGATGATTAAGGTAAGCACTAGAACGTTGCTCAATCACTTTGAACAGACGCGAAAGCACAAAGCATAAAGCAAAATATACGAAGCCTACAATCAGCCAGATCTCGAAGATCAAACCTGACGAGTTTGCCATTTCAGTACCAACGAAAGTCATCTCTTGGATAGAAATCAGAGACACAATCGACGTGTCTTTAACCAAGGAGATTGCTTGGCCAGCCAATGGTGGTGTGATGGCCGTTAATACTTGCGGGCCAACCACAAATCGATACTTAGACAACGCCGATAAGCCGAGTGAATCGGCCGCTTCCCATTGCCCTTTAGGAATACTTTCTAAGCCAGCTCGAATCACTTCTGCGATGTAAGCCGAAGAGAGCAAACCAATACAGATAACACCAGACGCCAAGTTTTCCCAAAGGTTAGCAGGACCAAACAGAAAGGCTTGAACAGCGTTAATCTCGCCGTTGTGTTCACGTAAGATACTTTCTAAACCAAGTAATGGAATCAGTTGGTTAGAAACGAAGAAATAGAATATGAAGACAAAAACCAGTGGTGGAATATTTCGAACCAGTTGGATAAAAATCAGTGCAGGCGTACGAAAGAAAGCAATTTTAGAGTGCCTAGCAACGCCAAGTAATGTGCCAAAAGAGAGTGCTAAAACCATGCTCCAAACACTCAAGCGCAGTGTCGCGATCAAGCCTTGGAAAAAGTAAGGAATATTGCCTTGAGAAGGCGGAATGAAAATCAGGGTAAACGCATCTTCCCAGCGCCAATGGTAGTTAATACCAACAGCGGAACGATAATAAAGCCAACCTGCGAACGCGAAAATGATCGCAAACAACACTCCATCTAATAGATTGAGGCGTTGATACCAAGGCTTCGTGTGAAGGTTGGGCTTGGGCGTTGATAATGCGCTAGTACTACTCACGTCATTCCTGTTTAAACAATGATAATTAATATGCTGTGAGAGTGGCTATGAGTTTATAGCTATCTCGGGTGTTTCTTAAAAGACAGTACCAGCAAGGTACTGCCTTGATTGGTTCTTTAGCGTCTAATTGGCAGTTGATTACTGACCTTGAGCAATCTGGTCTTGCCAATCTAGAGTAGAGAACCAGTACTCGTAACGCTCTTTCAACCAACCGTCTTCAGTACGTGCTTTGATCCACTCGTTGAAGAATTCTGTCTTGTCAGTTTCACCTAGGCGAACTGCAAATGCTTCATTACCTTTTGATAGGCGTTCTTCGAATGGAATAAATAGCGTGTCTGCGTTTTTAATCGCTTCATGTTCTGGTTTCGGGCTAGACGCGATCACCGCGTGCGCGTTGCCGTTTAACACTTCTTGGAATGCTTGAGCATCGTCATCGAACTGTAGAACTTTCGCTTTAGGGAAGGTTTCACGAGCCACTTGAACTGTGAACGCACCACGACGCGCAGCGATTTTTACACGGCGAGAATCAAAATCAGAGATTTGTGTATAACCTTCTGCTAGCTCTTTATTCGCCGCCAGTTGGACGCCGGAGTGCGAGTAAGGTTCAGTGAACAATACGCTTTTAGCGCGAGCTTCAGTGATAGACATACCGCCAATGATTACATCAAACTTGTTCGAAAGTAGAGAAGGGATGATGCCGTCCCATGCCGTAGGAACGAACTCGACTTTCCAACCCGAATCTTCGGCAAGGCGTTTCGCCACGTCGATTTCAAAGCCAACAAGATCGCCTTGTTTGTTACGCATCGCCCAAGGAACAAACGTCGACATACCAACGCGTAGAGAGCCACGTTCGTTGATTTTGTCTAGGTTAGGCGTTTCAGAAGCAAGAGCAGGCAAACTGACGGCAAGCGCAAGTAGGGCTGTAATTGCGGTTTTAAATAGCTTCATGCTGATAAATCCTTATTGTGTTCGCCAGTTAGCTCCGAGCTTATGCTCAAGCCAAGCAGCAACGGCAGAAAGTGAAAGTGTAAGAGCAAGATAAATGATCGCCACAGAGAACCAAATCTCGAATGGCATCGCGGTTTCAGAAACAATGTTTCTGGCTTCAGTCGTCAGGTCAAAAATAGCCATGACACTCACAATTGAAGAGTTTTTAATAAGAGAGATCACTTCATTGGTCAAAGGTGGCAAGGTGCGTTGCACCACCTGAGGAAGAATCACATCCCAGTAAGTATAGGTCTTTGATAAGCCCAAGGATTGAGCTGCTTCAAATTGTCCTCTCGCAATACCATTTAAACCAGCACGAAATATCTCGGCGGTGTAAGCGCCTTGGAAAAGTGCCAAGGCTAAAACGGCAGTACTAAAGCGATCGAGCCCTAATACGGGGCCAAATACAAAATAGAGCAAATAAATTTGTACTAATAACGGCGTGTTACGAATCAACTCAACATAGCTGGTGGCTAAGGTGCGTCCAACCACCGAATTGGAGTTTCGCAATAGGGCTGTGGTTAAGCCAATCACCAGCGTTGCAACCAAAGAAATCAAAGAGATATTGATGGTAACTAGTAGCCCTTCAACTAATTCTGCAGGCCACCATTCACCATCTTCATAGAAAGCAATATAGTCCGGCACACGCTCCCATTGCCAGCTGTATCCCATGGTTTGTGCACCAGAGTCGAGAATCCAAACAACAGCAGCCACCAGTACAACAATCTGTACCAAAGCAGATAGGGCGGGTTTAATAATTCGAATCAACATCAATAAGTCAGGATCTGATTTAGGAACGCTTGAGTACGTTCATGTTGAGGGGTTTCAAAAAGCGATTGTGGAGTATTCGATTCCACAATTTGTCCTTCATCCATGAAGATAACGCGGTCGGCCACTTGTTTTGCAAAGCCCATTTCGTGGGTCACACACACCATAGTGATGCCTTCGCTCGCCAGTTCAACCATCACATCGAGCACTTCGTTGATCATCTCCGGATCAAGCGCTGAAGTGGGTTCGTCAAACAAGAGTAATTCCGGCTTCATACACAGGGAACGGGCGATAGCCACGCGTTGTTGCTGGCCGCCAGAAAGTTGCACTGGGTATTTGTTGGCTTGTTCTGCAATGTGCACACGCTCTAGATAGTGCATTGCTATCTTCTCGGCTTCTTGTTTGCTTTTTTTAAGCGTACGAATTGGCGACAGAGTTAGGTTCTCAAGCACGGTAAGATGGGGGAATAAATGAAAGTGCTGAAACACCATTCCGACTTGGCCCGGTGTGTTGAACTTACTCGGGAGTACTTGTTCTAGCACGGAAAGTTCGCCACTTTCGAAAGGTTCTAGCTGATTGATACAACGGATCAATGTTGATTTACCCGAACCAGACGGCCCGCAAATCACCACTATCTCTCCTTGTTCAATATTTAAATCGATATCCTTTAGGGCATGAAAATCACCATACCACTTGTTAAGTGACTTAAACTTAACCATTTCCTTGAGATTGTTCAAATCGTTGTTCATACCTAGTAAAGAGACAGGTTTACCTTAACAATATAGAAATATGATTGCACATAAAATTAGGGACTTATGAGAATTTAATAGCATCTTGTAGGGCAAATTAAAAAGCAGCGCCCAAAATGAACGCTGCTTCTGTTGTACGAAAGAAAAAAGTACTGGGTTCAGTCAGATGTGAAAATTCATCGTTGTATGACCAATATCTTTACTTTCTCTCTATTTTCCCGATTCTTAGTGAATCGCAGACTCTAGAATCTCACGTGTTTTCTCTGGCGTGATTGCTTGGTTCTCACCAAGTTGTAGGTAGCCGTGTGATTCAAGTTGAGCAACAACATTGTCAATCGCCGTTGCTTTGTTTGTTTCGTAGCCGTCGAACATGGTTGCTACGTCTAGGCTGTGGTAGAACGCTTCGATTGCAGCGATTGTGCGTTCTGCTAAATCAGCACCCGCTTCTAAGCCAAATACGTTACGACCCATTTGCTCTAGCTTGCCACGTTTCGCTTCGATTTGGTTACGAAGTAGTGAAGGTTGAACAATCGCAAGCGAACGTGCGTGGTCTACGTGCCATAGTGCAGTGAATTCGTGGCCAATCATGTGAGTTGCCCAATCTTGAGGAACACCTGTACCAATCAGGCCGTTAAGCGCTTGGTTTGCTGTCCACATTAGGTTTGCACGCCATGCATCGTTGTCACGCTCGTCGTATTGCTTACCCAGTACAAGTAGGTTCTTAAGCAGTGTTTCTGCGTAACCGTCTTGAACCATTGCGTCTGTTGGCATCGTGATGTATTGCTCACATACGTGAACCCACGCATCAACTAATCCGTTGATCAGCTGGCGCTCAGGTAGAGACTTCATTACATCTGGGTCCATAACCGCAAACTTAGGCTGTACTGCAGGGTTAAGGAAAGCAAGCTTCTCTTGAGTCGCTTTACGCGTGATTACCGCGCCCATGTTAGATTCAGAACCTGTCGCAGGAAGTGTCAGTACCGCACCGATTGGCGTCGCTTCAGTTACTTGGTGTTTGCCCGTTAGGATGTCCCAACCGTCGCCGTCATATTTAGCCGCTGCAGCAACGTACTTAGAGCCGTCGATTACTGAACCACCGCCAACAGCGATAATGAATTCTACGTTTTCTTCTTTAACAAGAGCGACTGCTTTGTCTAGCGTCTCTTTGGTAGGGTTTGCTTCAACGCCAGAGAACTCGATCCAAGAGTGATCTTTCAAAGATTCTACAACTTGGTCGTAAACACCGTTGCTCTTGATTGAGCCGCCACCATAGATGACTAGTACTTTCTTTGAAGTATCAACCGCTTGGCTGATAGCGTTGATTTGGCCTTGACCGAAATGGATAACAGTAGGGTTAACGTAAGTAAATTGCATCAGAGATTCCTTGTGTAAAGCGAAATTTGTTATTTTGGTTTATTGCTCAATTTCTATATTTGCATATTAGTACAGTAATCTAGGTCAATGAAGAGCTGTTCCTCCAAATAAATTGCCTATTTCTACAAACTTGATATTCTTCCTCTGCTTTAGCTTACTTACTCTTAGCACTTAGAATGGAAAGTCGCCACTTATGAAAACACTCGCTCAGTTATTACAGTCTTATGTTGAACACAAAGGTTGGGATGACCTTGAAGGGATCAGAGAAACTGAAATTAGCGGTGTGTGGTTGTATCGAAGCAGTGGCGGGAATCAGCGTCAGCCATTTACTTACCAGTCTGGCATTATCATGCTCGGACAGGGCAAAAAGAACATCTACATTGGTGAAAGGCCAGTGACTTACGCTGCAGGTGATTATCTTGTGGTGGGTGTGCCAATGCCGTTAGAGTGCGAAGCCTTGCCTGTTAATGGCGAACCATTGCTTGGTTTGTCGATAAGCATTGATTCTCAACGTTTGCATAGCTTAGTCAAAAAGCTCGAAGACCAAGGCTTTCTAGAGAGCTACTGCAACAAGCATAAACAGAACTCGAGTGGCTTAGAATCGACGCCGATGGAAGAGCAAATGCTAGAGAGCTTTACCCGGTTGGTGAAAACGCTGCATTGCGACATTGAAGCCAATATATTGGGCGATGCGATGGTGACAGAGATTGTCTACCGCGCATTAACCGGTTCAGAAGGGCGTGTGCTGTTTGATTTAGCTCATCATGATGGCCATTACGCACGTGTCGCTAAAGCGCTGTCTAAAGTGCATGAAGAATACGACCAAACCATCACTGTTCAATCGCTCGCTGACGAAGCCAACATGAGTGTGTCTGCCTTCCACTATGCATTCCGTAATGTCACTTTTGAATCACCACTGCAATATTTGAAGAAGGTTAGGCTCAACAAAGCGAAAGAACTGATTCAACTAGAAGGCCTTCGTATTAGTGATGCTGCACGTCGAGTCGGTTACTCCAGCCCATCTCAATTTAGCCGCGAATTTAAGCGCCACTTCAATACTACTCCAAGAGCGGTTTAGTTCTTCTTTCAACGAAACTATGTGTTGAGAGCTATAATGCCAAAAGCTATGGTGACGATTGCTCATATTTGTTGAATTATATGAGTAAATGTATCTAATCATAGGCATTGTCAGATTGTAGGTATTTGATTCTCGAATATATTATTAACGTACTTACATAGACAGGATCTTAAGAGCTAACTTGTTTATTTAGATAGAAAAAAGGCTTC
>NZ_JBGOOD010000027.1:0-65721 GCF_041439475.1 Vibrio sp. 1S139 | reverse complement strand
ACATGCGCTCTGATAACGCTCAGATGGGTGGTAAGAGCTACCAAACTGAGAACGCTAAAGACAAAGACTGGAACGTACAAGCGGGTTCAAACGACCTAAAGCTGTCGTTCACTGATAACTTCGGTCAAGCACAAGAAATCGACATCAGCGCAAAATCAGGTGACGATATCGAAGAGCTAGCGACTTACATCAACGGTCAACAAGATTCTGTTAAAGCGTCTGTAACTGAAGACGGCAAGCTACAAATGTTCACAGGTAACAACAAAGTGAGCGGTGATGTGTCTTTCTCTGGCGGTCTTGCTGGTGAGCTAGGCATCCAAGAAGCTAAAGACGTAACGGTTGATACTATCGACGTAACATCTGTTGGCGGCGCACAAGAGTCTGTAGCAGTCATCGATGCGGCACTTAAGTATGTAGATAGCCATCGTGCTGAGCTAGGTGCTTTCCAAAACCGTTTCGACCACGCTATCAGCAACTTAGACAACATTAACGAGAACGTTAACGCATCTAAGAGCCGTATTAAAGATACCGATTTCGCGAAAGAAACGACTCAGATCACTAAGTCTCAGATCCTTTCTCAAGCTTCAAGCTCGATTCTTGCTCAAGCGAAACAAGCACCGAACTCGGCACTTAGCCTACTAGGCTAATCGATTAAAAAGCCACGTCGACCAATTGTTTTGACGCAAGGCGTCCACAAATTAGCTCGTGGTGAGAGATGAGCGCTAAACAGACCCAGCTTCGGCTGGGTTTTTTATTACCCGCAATTTGGCGAAAGTGCATTTGGGAAAGTGCAATGTTGGTAGGCAGGAACAAAAGCGAGATTCCCTATCACGTTCGTTCCTCACTGTAGGGAATGACGGGGATTGGACGATAATGATCTTATTGCTTTGTAAAATGAGTACGATTTGTGTGAGCAAGTAATGGCTCAGTTAGAACAGAGGAGCTAATCGTCATTCCACAACCGAGTAGCTATTTGTAAGAAGAGCGAGCTCCGTCGTCATCCCAGAATCGAGCCGAGCGAGATATCTGGGATCTCTGTTCGTGAGAGGCCTAAAGAAGAAGGGGATTTGTAGTTGTTAGGTATAAGGCCAAAGCGGCTGGTAATCTGGCATTAGAACTATATAGCAGGCACAAAAAACGCCACCCTTAGGTAGCGTTTTAATTAAAGCAGATAAGTAATCGAGATTACTTAGTTACTTTAAGAACTGGAGTTTCACCAACAGTTACAGAACCAGAAAGCTTGTTCAGCTCTTTGATTTCGTCCATGTTAGAGATAACAACTGGAGTAAGCGTAGATTTCGCTTTCTCTTCTAGAAGCGCTAGGTCGAAAGTGATGATAGTGTCACCAGCTTTAACAGATTGACCTTCTTCAGCTACACGAGTGAAGCCTTCGCCTTTAAGTTCAACAGTATCGATACCGAAGTGAACGAAAAGCTCAACACCGTCGTCAGACTCGATAGAGAATGCGTGGTTAGTTTCGAAGATCTTACCGATAGTACCGTTAACTGGAGCTACCATTTTGTCGCCAGCTGGTTTGATCGCGATGCCGTCACCAACGATTTTTTCAGCGAAAACTACATCTGGCACATCTTCGATGTTTACGATTTCACCAGAAAGAGGTGCGATGATTTCGATTGCACCAGCATCAGCGCTGTCATCAGATACAAGCTTTTTCAGTTTGTCAAACAGACCCATTGTGTCATGCTCCTAACGTTTAGTTTTATTCTGTAGAATATACTATACCAATCTAACAAATTAGACGACTATTTTTAGCCGTCTAACGTTATTAAGCGATTGGCGATTACTGAGTTTTCTCAGCGATGAACTTTTCTACGCAAGCTTCAATTTCAGCAGCTGTTGGTAGAGATAGTGCTTCGTCAGCCATAGCTTTAACTTCAGCGAAGTTAGAGTTACGGATTACTTTCTTAACTTTAGGGATAGAGATACCGCTCATAGAGAACTCATCTAGACCCATACCTAGAAGAAGTAGCGTTGCACGCTCATCACCAGCAAGCTCACCACACATACCAGTCCACTTACCTTCAGCGTGTGATGCGTCGATCACTTGCTTGATTACTGTAAGAACAGCAGGAGATAGTGGGTTGTATAGGTGAGAAATCATTTCGTTACCACGGTCTACCGCAAGAGTGTATTGCGTTAGGTCGTTAGTACCGATAGAGAAGAAAGATACTTCTTTCGCTAGGTGGTGTGCGATTGCAGCAGCTGCTGGAGTCTCAACCATTACGCCGATTTCGATTTCTTCATCGAAAGCTAGGCCTTCAGCGCGAAGTTCAACTTTGTACTCTTCGATTGCTTTTTTCAGTTCACGGATCTCTTCAACAGAAATGATCATTGGGAACATGATACGTAGTTTACCGTGTGCAGACGCACGTAGGATGCCACGTAGTTGGTCACGTAGGATTTCACGACGATCCAAGCTGATACGTACTGCACGCCAGCCTAGGAAAGGGTTCATCTCTTGTGGAAGGTCCATGTATGGTAGGTCTTTGTCGCCACCGATATCCATAGTACGGATAATCACTGACTCGCCTTCCATTGCTTCTGCTACTTCTTTGTAAGCAACGTATTGCTCTTCTTCAGTAGGAAGCGCGTCACGGTCCATAAATAGGAATTCAGTACGGTACAGACCAACGCCTTCACCGCCGTTACGCAGGATACCGTCACAGTCTTTTACTGTACCGATGTTGCCGTAAACTTCTACACGGTGACCGTCTAGAGTTTCAGCATGCAAATCTTTTAGTTTTGCTAGTTCAGCCGCTTCTGCTTCAAAATCTGCTTTGATTTTCTTAGCTTCTGCTAATTCAGCTTCAGAAGGGTTGATGATGATTTTGTTGTTCATCGCGTCTAGCACAAGCATGTCGCCGTTCTTAACTTGCTTAGTGATATCGTTAGTACCAACGATAGCTGGAAGCTCAAGAGAACGTGCCATGATTGAAGTATGAGATGTACGACCGCCGATGTCACAAGCGAAACCAAGAACGTAGTCTAGGTTGATTTGTGCAGTTTCAGATGGCGTTAGGTCGTAAGCTACTAGGATAACTTCTTCACTGATGTCTGATAGAGACACAATGTTGATGCCTAGAGCATTTTTAACGAAACGAGTACCGATATCGCGGATATCAGTTGCACGTTCTTTTAGGTACTCATCATCAAGAGATTCAAGCGCACAAGCTTGCTCTTCGATCACAGTGTGGATCGCGTTGTCTGCGTGCATTTTTTCTTTCTTGATGAGTGCTAAAATCTCTTCTTCTAGCTCTTCATCTTCAAGCAGCATGATGTGGCCTTCAAAGATTGCTTCTTTTTCTTCGCCAAAAGTTTCAAGTGCTTTTTGCTTAACAACTTCAAGCTGTTGAGAAGATTTGTTACGAGCGTCAAAGAAACGCTGTACTTCTGCTTCAACTTGGTCGTCAGAGATAGATTGAGTGTTTAGGACAATTTCATCTTCTTGAAGTAGTAGTGCTTTACCGAAAGCAATACCGGGAGATGCTAGGATGCCTGAAATCATAGCCTTACCTTAGTTGTTCAACTGTAAACGGGAGAGTGTGTGACTTTAAGTCGTCGACTAATGTCGCGCTTATTCCTATCTATTTCGAACAAAGCCACTTTGCTATGCAAAATGGCTTTGAAAGAAGGAGACCGTATTAGTGTAGTTGATCCATAAGAGCAACTAGGTGGTCTACTGCTTGCTGAGCTTGAGGACCTTCAGCTGAAATAGTAACGTTAGTACCTTTTACTAGGCCTAAAGTTTGTAGTTTGAACAGGCTTTTCGCGCTAGCGCTTTTGCCGTTAGAAGTCACTGTGATGTCAGCGTCGAAAGATTTTGCTTCTTTAACGAACTGTGCAGCTGGACGAGTGTGAAGACCGTTTTCTGCTGTGATTTCTACTTGCTTCTCGTACATTTTATATACCCCAATTAATTTATTTTTTGTAAGTTTGTAACCAGATTAGCTTAACTGCTTTAGCCCAAATGCGCTAGAGGCTAGTACGCCATGTTCGTGTTAGAACTTAGACTGGTTATAAATTTTTATCCAGCCATGGTCGTCTTTTGCTGAGTACTCATGACTTTCAGAATTTGTTTATTGCTTCTTTTATTTTGAAGCGAAAAATAAAACAGACCTGATATTACCAAAGGTGGGGCAGGGATCAACAAAAAAGCCCCTAAACGGGGCTTTTTTGGACGAAAAATTGATTTGACCACATATTATTGTTGGTTCTCTTTTTCCGTAAAGATGCCAGCAAATAGGGCTGTGCTTAGGTAACGCTCACCAGAGCTTGGTAGTACAGTAACGATAGTTTTTCCTGCAAATTCAGGTAGTTCGGCGATTCTGTTTGCTGCTACAACTGCCGCGCCAGATGAGATGCCTGCAAGAATACCTTCTTCTTTCATTAGGCGTTGAGCCATCTCAATCGCTTCTTCAGAAGTTACCGATTCAACACGGTCAATAATCTCTAAATCTAGGTTTCCAGGGATGAAACCTGCACCGATACCTTGAATTTTGTGTGGAGCTGGTTTGATTTCTTCACCTGCAAGTGCCTGTGCAATCACTGGAGACTCAGCCGGCTCAACCGCGACTGAAGTAATCGCTTTGCCTTTTTCACCTTTAATGTAACGACTCGTACCAGTGATAGTACCGCCCGTACCAACACCCGCTACAAACACGTCGATTTCGCCGTCTGTTGCTTCCCAAATTTCAGGACCAGTCGTTTGCTCGTGAATCTGTGGGTTAGCAGGGTTGTTGAACTGTTGAAGTAGTAGGTACTTGTCTGGGTCTGAAGCAACAATCTCTTCTGCTTTAGCAATCGCGCCGTTCATGCCTTTTGGTGCTTCAGTTAGCACAAGGTTTGCGCCAAGCGCTTTAAGCAGCTTACGACGTTCTAGGCTCATTGATTCAGGCATAGTTAGCGTTAGTTTGTAACCGCGTGCTGCTGCTACGAATGCAAGTGCAACACCTGTGTTACCACTGGTAGGTTCAACAAGCTCGATACCTGGCTTAAGCGTACCTGCTTTTTCTGCTTCCCAGATCATATTAGAACCGATACGGCACTTAACACTGAAGCTTGGGTTACGAGCTTCGATCTTAGCTAGGACGTTACCTTTGCTTACTTTGTTAAGGCGGACTAGAGGTGTGTTACCAATCGTTAGGGTGTTGTCTTCGTAGATCTTGCTCATGCGATATTCCTTCATTTAATGACAGAACTAAACGTAGTATATCAATCACTTTACCGTCTAGTGTCTTTCGATGTTTATTCAGCTTGAATTTAGATTAAACAAGTTGAAAAAAAGGTAAAAGGATTAAAAAGTTATATCATATAGATATGTAGCAGAATTCACGCCTATCTTTATTGAAATCAGAACTTCAAAAAGATAGGCGAAACTAGGAAGTATAGGCGGGGTAATAGACGAGAATTATAGACGAGAACGCAGAGCTTGGTCTTTAAACTCAGCAACCCACATTGCCGTCGCGCCGCAAACGGCAACGGGCATTACGATCAGGTTTAGAATTGGAATTGTGGTGAACACAGAAACAAGCGCGCCAAAGCTGTAGCTCTTGCCTTGTTTTTGTTTCAAATTGTTTCTCATGTCATCAAATTTGATTTTATGGTTATCGAACGGGTAGTCGGCGTATTGAATCGCTAACATCCATGCTGTGAAAATGAACCATAAAAACGGAGCAACGGTTTGCCCTAGTGCTGGAATTAACAAAAGTAGGAATAAACCGATCGCTTTTGGCAGAATGTAGACAAGCTTGCGCCATTCTCTCGCTAATATACGTGGGGTATCTTTGAGGACATCAAGTAAACCATCGTCATTAACTTTTTTACCGCTCAACAACTCTTCAACTTTTTCCGCGAGTAAACCGTTGAACGGTGCGGCAATGAAGTTAGCGAGCGTGCTAAAGAAATACGAGAATGTGGCCAAGACGGTTAACACAAGTAATGGCCATAAAATGTATGACAACCACGACAAGAAACTTGGCAATGCACCAATCCAACCTTCAATCCAAGTGTTTAGGTTGGAGAAGATATAAAACAAGGCACCACCAACGAGTAACACGTTCGCGATAAGTGGCATTAGTACAAACTTACGAATGCTCGGTGATAAAGCGATTTTTATTCCGAAAATAAAATAGCCAAAGCCGGAGCGGGGAACAGATTCAATAGTCATATTTAAATTAGGTCACATGTGAATTTGGTTAAATAGCAAACATGTCTAGTGTACTCGACCGAAATTAAGAAAAAAAGCGTGGTGAAAATCACACCATGTAAGGAACTAATTGTATTAAGTTGTTCTAAAACAGTGGCTACTTTTGATAGAGTAGTGAGATTAGCCAAATTAACCCAACTTAGTGACAGCGTGTTTATAGCTAGTTGACTAAGAAAGCTGAGAGCGAAAAATGCAGGAATTGCGATTTGTACTCATTATTGTTGGCGCATTAGCTATCGCCGCATTATTGTTCCATGGTCTATGGACGAGTAAAAAAGAAGGGAAAGCAAAGTTTGGAGATAAGCCGCTCGGTAAGCTTGATAACGACAGCTTAGATGAAGCAGAAACTATTCCAAACCGTTCATTCGCCCCAGAAGATGATTTTGAGATAATCCGAAAAGAACGTAAAGAGCCGGATTTTGCTGTTTCACCCTCTGATACTGATCCGCTGATCGACTCAGATCCGCTAACAGCGCCACAAGCGAAAGAAGCTTACGAAGATGATATCGAATTAAATGATCTTCCTTCTTTCAGCGTAGAAGACCCAATTAAGGTTGAAAGTGAACCTGAAGTGATTGAGGAAGAGAAGGACGTTGAGCCTGAAGTTCCAAGCTTTGAGTTGACTGACGAGCAAAAAGAAAACCATGCCGGCTTTAAAGTGCAGTACGGTTCGTTTGAAGAGCCTTCTGAAACAGTTGATGAGCCAGTCGTTCCAAACGAAACGCTTACTCAAAGAGAGCCGGTTGTTGCGAAAGAAGTCGTGACTCCGCAAAGTGCGACTGTTGAAGAAGCAAAACCAGATGAAGAACTTGGTTTAGAAGTGATCGTTCTTAATGTTCACTGTGCTGGAGAGATCCCATTCGTTGGGACTGAACTTTTCCGCAGCATGGAGAACAACGGTTTAACTTATGGTGAGATGTCTATTTACCACTGCTTTGCACAATCTACAGATGCACCAAAGGTTATTTTCAGCGTTGCAAACATGATGCAGCCAGGAACGCTAGAACATGATGATCCTGCTGACTTCACGACTAAAGGTATTTCGTTCTTTATGACGTTGCCTTGTTATGGTCAAGCTGATCAAAACTTCAATGTGATGCTGAGTGCGGCGCAGAAAATTGCTGACGATATGGGCGGAAACGTGTTGGATGAGTCACGCAACTTAATGACACCAAACCGTTTATCTGACTACCGCAAGCAAATCAGAGACTTTATGACGGCATCGAATGCCTAGCCGTATTGTTTAGCCTTGTAAATAATCTATATTTATAGAAAAGGGCTCCTAAGGGAGCCCTTTTTGATATTTCAATCACGATAGAGAATGATATGAAAGAATCGATTCAAGTTACCTTAGAGCAGTTAAGAGAAACTCTGCATTATCACGCCGTTCGTTATTACGTAGAAGATAGCCCTGAGATCCCTGATGTCGAGTACGATCGATTAATGCAGCAATTGCTAAAGATCGAAGAAGAGAACCCGGAACTAGTGACGGTAGATTCTCCGAGCCAACGTGTTGGTGGTCAGCCTCTCGATGGTTTCACTCAAGTGACTCATGAGATCCCAATGCTTTCTCTGGACAATGCTTTCTCTGATGAAGATTTGGATGCGTTCAATAAGCGAATGTCTGATAGAGCGCCAACCGCTAACCTCAAGACTTTCTGTTGTGAACCTAAGCTTGATGGCCTTGCAGTTAGCCTACTCTATGTGAATGGTATTTTAGTTCAGGCTGCGACACGTGGTGACGGTGCGACGGGTGAAAACATCACTGAAAACGTGCGTACGATCAGCTCTATCCCACTTAAGTTACAAGGTGAAGGCTGGCCGCAGCGTATTGAAGTTCGTGGCGAAGTGTTTATGCCAAAAGCGGGTTTCGATAAGTTGAATGAGATGGCGTTGAAGAAAGGCGAGAAAGTATTTGTTAACCCACGTAATGCCGCTGCAGGTAGCCTGCGTCAGCTTGATTCTCGTATTACTGCGAAACGTCCGCTAGCTTTCTACGCATACAGTGTCGGTGTTGTACAAGGCGCTGAGCTATCAAATAGTCACTACCAACGCTTTTTACAGCTTAAAGGTTGGGGCTTACCTATGTGCCCCGAGACTAAGCAACTGAGCTCTCTCGAAGACGTGAAAGCCTATTACCAAGATATTATGACTCGTCGTGATGCTCTGGCTTATGAGATTGATGGCGTTGTTATCAAAGTCGACGATATCGCGGCTCAAGAAGTACTTGGCTTTGTTGCACGAGCGCCACGTTGGGCAATTGCTTATAAGTTTCCAGCTCAAGAAGAGATTACACTGCTCAATGACGTTGAATTTCAGGTGGGCCGTACTGGTGCTATTACGCCGGTTGCTAAACTTGAACCTATCTTCGTTGGTGGCGTGACAGTCAGCAATGCCACTTTACACAATGCCGATGAGATTGCGCGTTTAGGCGTGAAGGTAGGCGACAGCGTTATTATTCGCCGTGCAGGTGATGTTATTCCGCAAATTGTGGCTGTTGTACTAGATCGTCGCCCTGAAACGGCTAGAGACATTGTTTTCCCTGATGCTTGCCCTGTATGTAGCTCTACGGTTGAGCGTGTCGAGGGGGAAGCTGTAGCGCGTTGTACTGGCGGTCTAGTGTGTCAGGCACAGCGTAAAGAAGCGCTTAAGCACTTTGTGTCGAGAAAGGCGTTGGATGTCGATGGCCTTGGCGTAAAAGTGATAGAGCAGCTTGTGGACCGTGAAATGGTAGAAACGCCCGCTGACTTGTTCAAGCTTAGCGCGGGCGTAATTACAGTTCTTGATCGTATGGGGCCTAAATCGGCGCAAAATGTGGTGAGTGCGCTGAATAAAGCCAAAGACACAACGTTAGCACGTTTCCTCTATTCACTCGGTATTCGTGAAGTCGGTGAAGCGACGGCTATGAACTTAGCTCAACACTTCAAGACGTTGGAGTTGGTTCAAGCAGCAACCCATGAACAGTTAGTTGAAGTGTCAGATATTGGTGACATCGTAGCAAGTCACCTCACGAGCTTCTTCTCGCAGGAGAAAAACAGAGCTGTAGTCGAGCAGTTGCTAGAGCTTGGTGTTAACTGGCCTGCAATCGAAGCTGTTGCGGATGACCAAGAGCTACCATTAGAAGGTAAAGTCGTTGTGTTAACAGGCTCATTGTCGCAATTAGGTCGAAGTGAAGCTAAAGCTGCGTTACAAGCATTAGGTGCGAAAGTGACGGGTAGCGTATCGAAGAAAACGGACATCTTGTTTGCCGGTGAAGCTGCGGGTTCTAAATTAACTAAAGCACAAGATTTAGGTATCGAAATAAGAACAGAAGAAGATCTAATTGCACTTATTTCGTAAGTAAACCAAGGTAAAGAAAGCTCAAAAGCACTCCTTTAAAGGGAGTGCTTTTTTTGTGTCTGCTGCAAATTAGATGCCTTTTTAATTGTTGAGAATTTTGTACCTATACGAACTCTCAAAAAGGGACAGTGATGCCGCTCAACATTAATGAAATACCATTCTAGTTGTATCATAATTGCGAGTCATATCTATTTTTACAAAGTGATAATTGCCTCAAGTTGTTGAATTTATTGGTATTGATTTTGTTTTGGTGAGGATTTTTCTATTTATCGATCTGGATCACTAAGTACCTATTAAATTTGCACCAACTCATATTTTTTTAGATGAAAATTAAGTTCTCATTGATCTTTTTGAGGGCGAAGTTAGTCTTAATGCCATGGATGCACATGATGTGTATAACCAGAAAGGAAATAGAGAATTCAGAGTTTAGGGTTCTCAAACAAGAAAAGGTATTTCTCTCTACGGCGGCCAACTTTAGGCGGGGAATATTCAAACAGCTATATCCATTTTTAGGAGTTTTATTCCATGGAAAACAAATTTTTTAAACGTACTCTACTAGGTGCAACGGTTGCACTTTTATCGACAGGCGTAATGGCGAAAGAAGTTGGTATCAACTCTGATTTCAACGTTGACGTATACGGTGTTGCAGCTATCTCTCTAGTTAACTACAACACAACAGATCAAGATGATGCGAGCAGTGGCTACGCTGTAGAGAATGAATCTCGTATCGGCTTCCGTGCTCATAAAGATATGTTTGATGACGTATTAATTACAATGCAGATTGAATCTGGCTACGTAGATAGCACAGACTGGGGTCATGGCGGCGTTTCAGGTGGTGTGCTTGGTTTCCGTGATACTTTCGTTGGCGCTTCTGGCTCTTGGGGTAATCTACGTGTGGGTCGTGTTCTTACGCCATTATACGAAATCGTCGATTGGCCATTCTCTAACCCTGGTCTAGGTTCTGTATTCGATTGGGGCGGTATCAACGGTCATTACGATCGTCAATCTAACCAAGTTCGTTACGATTCGCCAAAATTCGGTGGTTTCTCTTTTGCAGCTTCTGTTGGTCGTGATGATAACGACAATGGTGGTGGCGCGGCGACTCGTGATTCAGAATTCTTTGGCGCGAGCGCTAAGTACAGCTTTGAAAAAGTAACATTTATGGGTGGTGTTGAGTCTGGTACTCGTGTTGTTGGAGATACAGCAAAGTCTTGTGTATTTGACCCTGATGCACCAGGTACACCTGATTGTACAGCTGCAGTAGATGGTTATAAAGACGATACATTCGCTTATATTGTAGGCTTTGAAGCAAGCCTACCAGCAGGCTTTGGTATTGCAGCAGCATACAAAGGCGAAGAAATTGATAACGGTTCTCGCAAATATACTCAAGACTCATACTCTATTATTGGCCAATACTGGAATGGTCCATGGGGCTTTAAACTAGGCTACGCAGCGAATGATGATGCAGAGTTATCTGGAACAACTGCTTCAAATTCTTCTCTAAAAGCGAGCGCAACAGATAAGAGTGATACTATCTCTGGTCAACTTATGTACGTGGATAATGGCTTTGTACCTTATCTACGTGTAGCAAGCCGTAGCTTTACTGACAATGACCGCGGTGAGGTTTCATCAGATATCGTAACTCGCATTGGTCTTGAGTACGGTTTCTAAGTTAAAGTTATCTGCTTAAAACAGTTAAATTAAAATCAAAACGTTGGTAAATCTTTTTGCCAGCGTTTTTCCATAGTGAACATAAGGAATTAGTCATAATGAATAAAGTTAGTGTAGTTGTATTATCATTATTTTTGGGAGCTTGTAGTTCACTTGATTCACAAAGCAATTTTGCAGATTCAGTTGCGGATGTACAGCCCAGAGGTGGTTACATTAAAGTAACCGGTCAATCTTACGTAGCAGAAAATAGAGCAAATGTAGGCGCAGACATTCTCAAGTCGTCGCTTTACTTTACATACAATAAAGAAGTAACACCAAATACTGCCCCAGAATCTTCAATTACTATGGACGTGAGTTACTTCCAAAGTTACAAAGAGTACGAAACGGTTAGTTTTTTTGGTAAAACGATAGAATTAGAAGATAGACAAGTACCAAGAGAAAGCTGCAGCGAGCACTGTACTAAGACTCAATATATTAAGTTTCCATTAAGTGACGCTGATATTCAGCAAGCAAGACAAAAGAATTTAGAATTTACGCTTGAAGGCCAAAACTCAGTCATGAGCACGACTTTTATCGTACCAAAGGCGTATATCGACACAATTTATAACGGTGCAAATAATCATACAGCTATCGCGGTTGCTCCAGTCGCGGCTGTTCCAGTAGCAGCAGTAGTTGCTGAAGAGCCAAAAGCATCACAAGCACAAGAGATGGTGAATTACTGGTATGGTGAAGCAACCAAAGAAGAGCAATCTGCAGTAACAGATTGGGCATTCAAGAACCGTAAGAACGCTAACCCAGCATTACTAGAAGGCTCAAAAGAGATCGAAATGGTTTCATACTGGTTCAATAAGCTAGACAGTGAAGAAAAATCTCAAACTATGATTTGGCTGTTAGAGCAAGAGTAGGCTTCTAACGTAAGTCTCTAGCTATGTTTTTCAACCGCAGTATTGTATAACAGCAGTACTGCGGTTTTTCATTTTAGGCTTACAGGTAAGATTGTGAATATTGGTGAAGTAGCGAAGCGTGTTGGTACAACAGCGAAATCCATTCGTTTTTACGAAAGTAAAGGCATGATGAGCCCACCGCACCGATCAGAAAATGGTTACAGGCAATATGGCGAGATTCATATCGAACAGTTAGAGTTCGTTTTGAGAGCTAAAATGGTTGGTTTCACTCTCGATGAGTGTAAGTCACTGGTTGAGTTGGCAATGAATCCCAACAGACAAAGCTACGAAGTAAAGAAGAAGGCTACTCAGAAGTTAGATGAAATAGAGTTGAAGCTTGCGGAGTTAAACAAGATGAAGGTGCAGCTACAATCTTGGGTACATGACTGCCCTGGAGATACTTCAACGGAATGTCCTATCTTGAATAATCTATCTGGCCGCAGTTAGGTTATTCCAGTTCTAAATAATTGTCAGGCAGCAATTTCATTACTAGCCTGACTTTAATCACCTATCACAGCACCTATCACAGCACCTTTCCGCCGTAATGTTTACAGATCAACAGTGGTACATGAGTGACTGCGTTACCATCTGAACACTTAACGATAGGCCCCATGTTTCCGTTACCAGGAGACTGACTGCTCGCTAGAGCGCTTCCAAATGACAAGCTGAAAATAGCCGTTAGAATTATTAAAAAATGTCTCATACAAACTCCATTAGGTTTATCTCTAATTGAGATAATTGAAAGTATGGACAAGGAAAAGAAAATTTCAAAAATTGGACGGACTTAACATTTTTAATAATTATAAATAAGCGAGAGTAAGGTTAACTATTCATATATATATTGGGTAAGAAATCTGGCTTTCTTATACCTTTTTAGCTCAATCAAACTTTTTAGCTTTACGAAATAAGAACTTATTTTTTTTTCAATTCAATCTATCGCAATGATAATTCGAATATTATTAAGGTTCAAAAATAGAAAAAGCCTGCATTTATTGAAAATGCAGGCTTCATATAGCTCTTGTTTATAAAGGTTCTATTATTAGAACGATTCCGTCTAAAGCGACAATCTTAATTTCGGTTCCAGATGGAATATCTTGACTGGCCTTTGCTGACCAAGAAGAGTCACCGAACTTAATTCGACAGCTACCTTTCTTTACGTCTTCACTTAAAATAACGGTTTGACCTACCAATTGCTTTTCTCTTTGGTTTAACTCTCGCCCTGCATCCGATTGCTTGTCATTCGAGAGTTGTCTTCTCCACCACAACCAAGTGGTAATAAGAGAGAAGCTAGCAAAGGACAGCCATTGCATCTGCCAACCAATTGGTAATGCTCCTAATAGGGCACCGACCAGCATGGCAGATATGCCTATCCATAAAAAGTAACCAGCGGTTCCAATTAGCTCAAGCGCTAACAATGCTAGACCAAACGCTAACCAATGCCAGTGGTTTACTTGTTCTAGTAATTCGACCATAAGTTAGTCCTTACTACCTTTGTCATTCTTATGTGCAAACATCTCCGCGATACCCGCTACAGAACCCATAAGGCCAGTTGCTTCGAGTGGTAGCATGATGATCTTGCCGTTTTCAGCTTGGCCTATAGATTTCAATGCGTCGGTGTAACCTTGTGCAATGAAGTAATTGACCGCTTGCATGTCACCTTGAGCAATTGCCGTTGATACCATTTCTGTCGCTTTAGCTTCTGCTTCTGCGGCACGCTCACGGGCTTCTGCTTGCAATATTGCCGCTTGCTTCTCACCTTCTGCTTTCAGGATCTCTGATTGCTTGTGGCCTTCTGCTTTCAAGATCTCAGCTTGTCGTACACCTTCTGCTTCTAAGATATCAGCACGTTTATTACGCTCGGCTTTCATCTGGGCATTCATCGCAGCAGTAAGGTCTGCTGGTGGCTGTACGTCTTTAATTTCGATACGGGTGACTTTTACGCCCCAAGGGTTTGTCGCTTCATCAACGATGTTCAGTAGCTTGGTATTGATCATGTCACGCTGACTCAGCATCTCATCCAGTTCCATCGAGCCAAGCACAGTACGGATATTGGTGAGGGTTAAGTTACGGATCGCATGTTCAAGGTCATTCACTTCATAAGCTGCCTTAGGCGCGTCGATAACTTGAACAAAACAAACCGCATCGATAACCACATTTGCATTATCTTTGGAGATGACTTCTTGTGCTGGGATGTCGAGAACACGCTCCATCATGCTGATGCGCTGTCCAACTTTATCAATAAATGGAATGATTAAGTTAAGACCCGGTTTAAGGGTGTGTGTGTATCGCCCGAAGCGTTCAACGGTCCAGTTGTTGCCTTGTGGAACGGTTTTTACGCCAGCGAAGATAAATAACAGTGCGACGGCAGTAAAGACGCCGATAGTAATCAAGGTATCAATAGGCATACAAAATCCTTTGCAAGTTTGAGTTTTTGATAGTTCAGTATTGATACTGGCTCATATTTAAATTCTGAGCAAATTTATAAACGAGAAATGGGCCATAAATCATTGATTTTATGGCCCATTTTACATTCTATTATGCGATAAACTAATTGATTGAATTGTCAATTTTCGATGTTTAATCTACGGCTTTTTAGGTTTAACTAGTAAAGCAGAGAGTACAGTTGTCGACGGTACTTACTGGCAACTGGGTTACCTTGTCCAAGCGCACTCAAGATGTCCATGAACTCTTTCTTCATGTCACCATCGAGAGCATTAAGATCTTTGGCTAGGAAAGACCATAATAGATCCATAGCTTCTTCACTGCGGTTCACTTGGTGATATTGCAATGCTAATTCAGATGCTGTTTTAGCGTCGCTCGGATTTTGCTGAAGAGCTGCTTCTAATGCTTGTATTTCAGGGCTGTCTGCTGCTTGTTTATGAAGTTCAAGCTTTGCAACTAAGCCTTTGTAGTAGTTGTCTTGGTACTCAAGAGGGATAGTTGCTAGCTGAGTTTCAGCAAGGTCAAATTGTTGCGTTTCTAACAAACACTCTGCGATCGCCAGTTTTACTTCACCTTTATTCGTCAGCTCTGCTGGAAGTTGCTGCATTGCTGCTAGTGCCTGTGTGTGCTCGCCAGCTTGCATTTGCTCAAGAGCCTGACGCAAAGCAAGTTCATCTTGGCTAGGAAGGTGTTTGCTGAGCATATCGACAATAGCTTCTATGCTTTGAGGGCCACCGAGCCCATCGACTGGCTGACCATTAACAAACAGTGCAATAGTGGGCAGTGCTTGAACACCAAACTGGCTAGCAATAGCTTGCTCTTGTTCGCAATTGAGCAGGGCTAAGGTGAAGGCACCGTTGTATTGCTGAGTTAAAGTTTGCAGTTCAGGAATGACTTGGGCGCTCTCTTGGCTCATTGGTGCCCAAAAATGGATGAGTACAGGGGTCTGCATCGAACCTTCTAATACTTGACGAAAGTTCTGCTCATTAAGTTCAACAATATGCGGAGATTGCATTTACGTTCCTTGAGGTTTGTTTTGTGGATACGTTGCAAATATGGGGGGATTAGTCGGTAACTTCAAGATCTAACTCGGTTATCTCGGATAAAAAGAACCAAAAATAGAAAAACGCTATGCTTCGATGTTGATATAATTGTTATCTCAACATGGAAGGCATAGCGTTATCATCGAGGTAGTCAGTGAGGCGTTGCGTGAGATACTCAAAACAGAATAAACAACGTAATAGCCAAACTCACACCTACCCAATTAAGGCGGTTTAAAGTCATGAAATATCCAGAAGTAGCTTCATCAATTGGGAATAATTGATGAGATAGCCTAAATCATGACATCTTATTGTTACGAATAAATTACATCGTTACATTAAAGTTTGCGACTGTGCATTCAAAGTTACTCATTTATGCTGCTTTTTTTAAAATAGGGTCTAGCAAGCGGCTTGGTAGGAGTCTTTTTAACACAGCGAATACCTTGGTTGGTGTCGTAACTCGGTACCTTAACTTAGGTTTATCGGCAGTCAGCGCATGAAAAACGGGTTCAATGCAGCTTGCAGCAGGCAGGACAAAAGCGTTGTTCGACGACTCTTTTTCAAGTCGGTCTTTTTGCTGTTGGTAAGCTTCTTGGTGGACACTGCCAGAAATGTTGATCCATTTATTGAACGCTTTCAGGGCGTTGGCTCTAAACTGGGTTTCGATAGGGCCGGGTTGCAGTAATGAGATCTGTACACCGCTGCCATGCAGTTCTAATCGTAAGGTATCTGTCCAACCCTCAATCGCGAATTTAGAAGCATTATAAGCACCACGATACTTCATGGCTGCAAAACCTAATACGGAACTGTTTTGTACGATTCGACCTTCGCCACGCTCGCGCATGTGCGGAAGGATCTGACAGACGAGATGATGCCAACCAAAGAAGTTGGTTTCGAATTGTTCTCTGAGTCCTTGGGTCGGTAAGTCTTCTAGTGCCCCTGTTTGACCGTAAGCACCGTTATTGAATAATCCATACAATCCATTAGGTGCGAGATCAATAGCAAGCTTGGCGCCATGCTCAATACTTTCTTGGTTGGAAAGATCTAATTGAATACAGGTGAGGCCTTCATCTTGAAGGCGTTGAACATCTTGTGGATCACGACAAGATGCAATGACATGAAAACCACGCTTTTGAAGTGCATGAGCACATGTATAGCCAATACCTGTTGAGCAACCGGTAATCAGAATCGACTTGTTCACACTTAATCCTTTATTAGAGTCTCTATCGCTCTAGGGTAAAGAATTAGTCTTGATGTTGTAACAAGTTTTTTAGTGCTGGCTCGATTCTTGAGTAACTAAAGATGAATCCCATCTCAGTGAGTTTCTTCGGCTTGGAGCGAATGCTGTCAAATAGCAAACAAGATGATTCCCCCATGAGAATCGACATCGCCCATTTCGGCGTGAATAAGAAATGCGGTCGGCCTAATTGTTTCGCTAACGTGCTGCTGAACAGTTTGTTGGTCACAGGGTGAGGAGCACACATATTGAATTCCCCTTGAGCGTGAGGGATAGACAACAAGTGATTGATGGCTCTCACCATATCGAGAATGTGAATCCATGGCATGTACTGGTCACCTGAACCTAGTGGACCACCGACGCCGAGTTTATAAGGCAATAGCATCTTCTTGAGTGCGCCGCCATTCTCGCCAAGTACAACCCCTGTTCGCAGTAGTATCACGCGTGTGCTTTCTGATTGTGCTCTCTTGGCTATCTCTTCCCAGTGGGCACAGACTTTATGAGGAAAGCTTTCATCTTCTACTTGCAGTGACTCGTCAAACGGGTGCTGCTGTTGATCGCCATAGTAACCCACGGCTGAACCGCTAATAAAAGCGTGTGGCGGGTTGCTACTGGCATGAATTAATTCGACCAGCTTTTCAGTGATGTGCCAGCGGCTGTTACAGATCCTCTCTTTTTGTTCTGTACTCCAACGCTTATCGGCAATCGGCTCACCCGCGAGGTTGACCACCACATCAAAGTCATTGAGATCACTGAGCTCATCAAGGGATTGAATGTAATGAAGGTTGTTCTGGTTGAGGTGATTTAGGTTTTGCTTCGCATTTTCAGGACTCCGCGTCAGCAATGTCACGTCGTCAGTGTTCCAACTCTTGACCAATTCAGAGCCAATAAATCCAGTACCACCCGTTAACAATATCTTCATACCAATCTCCCTATTAAACATAATTATAGACATGGCTTGTTTTTAGTCGCCAATCAATACGAAAAAATCACTATAACGATCATAAGGTTTCAATCGTGTGATGCCCAAATTACGCCTTTTTCAATTTACAAAGGAGTGAAATTAAATTCATCAAGTCAGGATGTGTACCGTCATCACACTTATGCACTTTACTCGGATATGTTACCAACTGCGTAATATTTGTCACATAAGCAATGATAAGGATTTGCCATGATTATTATTAATTCATAATCAGCGACAAGGAATTGCGATGACGGCGGTGCTTGCTTTGTTTCGATCCATGTTAGGTAGCCTGAGGGATCTATTGCCAATCGTGGCGGTAATCGCTTTCTTCCAGCTTGCTGTCTTACAAGAGCCACTTCCTCATCTTTTATCTATTCTGACTGGCTTAGTGCTCGTCGTTTTTGGACTCACTTTCTTTATCTTTGGCCTTGAAATGGGGTTGTTTCCAATTGGCGAATCGATGGCTCAAGCATTTGCCAGAAAGGGGAGTGTGTTCTGGTTATTGATCTTCGCTTTTTGTTTGGGTTTTGGTACCACCATAGCCGAGCCAGCGTTAACCGCAGTCGCTGCCGAAGCCGCAGAAGTGGCAGCTGAGGGAGGTGTAATCCCCAATACGTTAGATGAAATGGAGCAGTATGCCAATGGCCTGCGCTTTACTGTGGCACTGTCAGTCGGTATCGCTATTTTACTCGGTGTGCTGAGAATCTTAAAAGGTTGGCCAATCCAGTACATGATCATCGGTGGATATATTGGAGTGGTCGTGCTCACTGCATTTGCTCCGGAAAACATCATTGGAATTGCGTATGACTCTGGTGGAGTAACGACATCGACGATCACCGTCCCATTAGTAACTGCGTTAGGGGTGGGTTTAGCCTCGGCAATTAAAGGGCGTAATCCGATGATAGATGGTTTTGGGTTGATCGCGTTTGCTTCGTTGCTGCCGATGATGTTTGTCATGGTGTACGGGATGGTGGTGACATGATCAGTGTTCAACAATTTATCGACACCTTTCTCGGCACTGTGATGGATGTGATCCCGATTGCGATCATCATCTTCGGTTTTCAGTTGGCGGTATTACGAAAGCCAGTCAATAACCTAGCCAAAGTGCTGATCGGTTTCTTCTACGTCATTCTTGGCTTATCACTCTTTTTGATGGGATTGGAGCTCGCGTTATTCCCTCTAGGGGAGACGATGGCAATGCAACTCACCGAGCCAAGCTTTTTGACTGAGTTTAAGATCAGTTCTGGTCTTGCTTTGGTTTGGTTTGATTATTACTGGGTTTACCTGTTTGCGTTTTGTATTGGTTTCAGCACCACGATAGCCGAGCCTTCTTTGATAGCTGTAGCGATTAAGGCGAACCAAGTTTCCGGTGGCAGTATCAGCGTCAATGGGCTGAGGATCGCCGTGGCATTGGGCGTTGCTATCGGTATCTCTCTGGGCAGCTACCGTATCGTTGCGGGTGACCCGATCCATTACTACATCATTTTTGGTTATGTCGTCGTGGTCATTCAAACCTTTTACGCCCCAAAACTCATTATCCCATTAGCCTACGATTCGGGTGGCGTCACTACATCAACGGTGACAGTCCCTTTAGTGACGGCGCTCGGGCTTGGACTTGCTTCAACCGTACCAGGAAGAAATCCTGTCATTGATGGCTTTGGATTGATCGCCTTTGCCAGCTTATTTCCCATCATTTCAGTGATGGGCTATGCCCAAATAACACAATGGTTAAACCGTTTACATACCTCTAAGGAGAGCAAAGATGCGCTTTAAACTTATCCTAGCGTTTGTAGAAGAGAGCAAGACCGACACTGTGCTCGATGCCGCGCGTGATGCGGGCGCGACTGGAGCAACGGTGATTAATAACGCCAGAGGGCAAGGCTTAAACCAAAAAACCACCTTCTTCGGCTTAACGTTAGAGGTGCAAAAAGATGTGTTGCTGTTTGTGGTTGAGGAACACTTAGCTAGGCATATTCTTGAAACTATTGGCGAAGTCGGCGAGTTTGACCAGGAGTCAGGACAAGGTATAGCGGTGCAGATCGATATCGAAGACGCAGTCGGGGTTGCGCATCAAGTCGAGACGTTAACAAAGGTTGTGGAGGATGAGCTATGAGTACCAGTGAAAAGATCCGAGTAGGCGATGTCATGGCCAATACGTATGTGATTATCGATGGGCTAACCACGGTGTTAGAAGCGATAGAGATGGCTAAAAAGCACAAAGTGAAGGCAATCATTGTCGATAAACGCCACGAAGATGACGAATACGGTATCGTATTGATGAATGACATTGCCAAGAAAGTACTGGCTAAAAACCGATCTCCAAAGCGAACCAATGTTTATGAGATCATGACCAAGCCAGCGCTAAGCGTGTCTGCTGAGATGAACGTAAAGTATTGCGCTCGCTTGTTTGAACGCTTTGGTATCAGTCGTGCGCCAGTAGTTCGTGATAACAAGATAGTCGGTATGGTTAGTTACAATAATATCGTGATCAATGGTATGGCGAGAGATGACGTGTAGCATTTAGATACGTACAATAGGCTCATAAATTTTATGGAGAAGTACGTGTGAAATTATTTTTTGCTTCAGACCTACACGGTTCGCTGCCAGCAACAGAAAAGGTATTAGAACTCTACCAAGCGTCTGGTGCGCAATATTTAGTTCTATTGGGTGACATTCTGAATCATGGACCAAGAAATCTGATTCCAGAAGGATACAACCCGCCGGCGGTTGCAGATAAGTTGAATGCGTTTTCTCAAGAGATCATTGCCGTTCGTGGTAACTGCGATAGCGAAGTGGATCAGATGTTGTTGTCTTTTCCAATGATGATGGATTACTCGTGGGTGCTATTAGAATCAGGCCAGCGTATCTTCCTAACGCATGGCCATTTGTACAACACCAATAAACGCCCAGCGTTGAAGGCGGGCGATATCATTGCACACGGTCATACCCATATTCCTGTCGCCGAATACCAAGATGACATCTTTATCTTTAACCCTAGCTCGGTGACATTCCCACGAGAGGGACACGCGGCGAGCTATGGCATCTATGAAAACAATACCTTCAAAGTCATTAGCCTTGAAGGTGATGTTCTCGTGAGTGGTCAGCTTTAAATCATTGGATCGGCCGTAAAAGGGCTTATTTTGAGTCCACGTGGCCGAGATCTCTGTCTGGAGCAATGATGTTTCGTACTCTTTGCTTCAGAACTTTCGCCTCTGGAAAACCGTCATCTGCTTTTCTTTCCCAAATCTGCACACCATTACAAAAGATTTCGAACCTGCCTCCTGTGTCTGGGTGTAAGCTCACTTGTTCAATTTCTTCGCTGAAGGTATGCAGTAGCTCTTGGCATAACCAACTAGAGCGAAGCATCCAATTGCATTGACGGCAATAGTGTATCGCGATTGTGGCTTTTGTTGCTGTCTCTTTCGCTGGCGCCAGATTAGGTTGTTCCGTTTTCATGGTTAATCCTTAAAATGCTACATCCGTAATTTGATACCAACGGCTAACAAAAAAGGGGCTTCATGCCCCTTTTTTCTATTGGTTTACCGTTTCATGGTATTCAGCTATTCATAAACAGTAAATAGCGATCCAATCTTAGTTTGAAAACAATACGGTAGAACCATGATTTAAGCTAGTCAGTAGCAGTGCCTTCGGGTTAACAATATCTATGCGGCGGCTTTGCTCTGCGTCCATCTTAATGACTTGAGTGATCAGCTCTAGCTGTTCTTCTGAAAAGTCTTGGCGCTGAGCCGAGGTCACATCTTTAAACTCCGTTGGCGAAACCAGTAAGTAGTTATCGTTAATATCCCACTGACCCGTTTCAGAGATGTTGATGACATTCGCAGGCTCAGTTTGATTACCGTAAAGTCTAACCACTGACATTCTTAAATATGTACCATTTGGTAGGTATTTCGCATTCGATGATAGTTCAACTCTACGAAGTGGGCCGATTGAGTCAGCTTGCTTGTTATCGCTAATCAGCGTCACCATTCTCGACTGCCATTCATGCTGAGTGAGTAAGCGCTCTACTTTTGCATCGCTGCTCCAATATAACCAACCGCTCAAAAATGCCGATAGAACCAGTAAGATAATCGATACTTTTAATTTCATGTTACTTACCACCGTTACAAATGTCGTTTACATCCGACTGGTTTGCGTAAATTCTTAGGGTTACATTTTCGCTCGAGTAATCTTGCGGGTGAATGTAATTGAGGGCAAGGTTATTGGTTTGTCCTCCTGTAGCGATCACTTCAGCCGGCTTTAACACACCAGTGTGACTCGTGTTGTAACTTAATACACACTTTTCTATTGCTGGCAGCCAACTGCTGAGGTCTGGGTGGTTAACCGGTGATTGAACCTTTACACCATCCACTTCAGTCAAAACCGTGAACTCGGACTCCACCGGGGTAGTAAACGTTAAAACGAGAATCGGCATGATGAAAGCGGCAAGCAGTAACCAAAATGTTAACCATTTATTGGTGCTTTTAGCCGGAGCTACAACAGGAGCGGTTGCTGGTTCTACTGCCACTTTAGTTTGTTGAACTTTTGTAATTGGCTCAGGTTCAAATGTGTCAGTGATTGCTTGTTCAGTCGCTGCAGGCGTTGCAAACGTTAGGATAGGTTCAACGTCATTTTCTGCAATTTCAGCGGCTACTGGCTGATCATTTGATGACAGTGGCGCAGAGCGCTCAACGGTCGCAATAAATTGGTAACCGCGCTTCGGTACTGTCTTTACGAATTCAGGAGATTTAGTCGAGTCTTTGAGCATCTTTCTCAGAGTCGATACGGCTTGCGTTAAGCTTGAGTCATCCACCTCAAAGCCTTGGTCTCGCCAAACATACTCATGCAATTCATTACGAGTGATAACTTCATTAGGCCTTTCTGACAGCATCAAGAGAATGCGGCTTTCATTGCTACCAAGACGTACGACTTCACCGTCGCTCATTTGATCGACAAGTGAATTGCTGTTTGGGTCGAATACGAACCGTTGTGCGAGAATAAACTTTGTGCCGATATTACTCATTGAATTCTTCTATTTTGGATTGTTTTGGGGGGCGAAATAGACAAATCTCAGGTGAAGTTCCGTTAATTCTTCACCAAATCATGGCTTATTTTATGTTCTTTTATATTTATCAGGCTCAAGGATAATAAAAACAGATAAAAAAAACAGTGTTTTTATGATTTTTGACCTTGAATTTACATTTGTCATCCTCATGTTAATGAACAGAAGAGTGGCATCAAGTGTTACGCCCCTATGATTATTCAACATAAAGTATAGATGTTTTGGAGTAAAAATGAGCGAAACGGCAACGCAAAATAAAGAGACTCGTGGCTTTCAATCTGAAGTAAAACAACTACTTCATCTAATGATTCACTCACTGTATTCAAATAAAGAAATCTTTCTACGTGAGCTGATCTCTAACGCATCTGACGCGGCTGATAAGCTTCGTTTTCAAGCTCTATCGAACGGTGACCTTTACCAAGGTGATGCAGATCTAGGTGTAAAACTTTCTTTCAACGCGGAAGCAAACACGTTAACCATTTCTGATAACGGTATCGGTATGAGCCGCGACAACGTTATTGAACATTTAGGTACGATTGCTAAGTCAGGCACTGCAGATTTTTTCTCAAAGCTGTCTGAAGACCAAAGCAAAGACTCTCAACTGATTGGTCAATTTGGTGTGGGTTTCTATTCTGCATTCATCGTCGCAGACGCGGTAACGGTTCGCACACGTGCAGCTGGCCTGCCGAACAATGAAGCTGTTCAGTGGCACTCTGCAGGTGAAGGCGATTACACAATCGAAGACATCACTAAAGAGTCTCGTGGTACTGACATCGTTCTGCACATGCGTGAAGACGGTAAAGAGTTCTTAAATGAGTGGCGTCTGCGTGAAGTGATTGGTAAATATTCTGACCACATCGGCATTCCTGTTTCTATCTTCACAGCAGTGAAAGATGACGAAGGTAAAGACACCGAAGAGAAACATTGGGAACAGATCAACAAGGCGCAAGCACTTTGGACTCGTAACAAGTCTGATATCGAGAAAGAAGAGTACCAAGAGTTTTACAAACACGTATCTCACGACTTTGCTGATCCACTAACCTGGAGCCACAACAAGGTTGAAGGTAAGAACGATTACACAAGCCTGCTTTACATCCCAGCGAAAGCACCTTGGGACATGATGAACCGTGACCACAAGAGTGGCTTGAAACTTTACGTGCAGCGTGTATTCATCATGGATGACGCAGAGCAGTTCATGCCATCTTACATGCGTTTCGTTCGTGGCTTGATTGACTCAAACGATCTGCCATTGAACGTGTCTCGTGAAATCCTGCAAGACAACAAGGTAACTCAGTCTCTTCGTGGCGCATGTACCAAGCGTGTACTGACTATGCTTGAGCGCATGGCGAAGAATGACAATGATAAGTACCTAGAGTTTTGGAAAGAGTTCGGCCTAGTATTGAAAGAAGGCCCGGCTGAAGATATGGCGAACAAAGAGAAGATCGCTGGTCTACTTCGTTTCTCGTCAACGGAAGTGGATTCTGCTGAACAAACCATCAGCCTAGAATCTTACGTTGAGCGCATGAAAGAAGGCCAAGATAAGATTTACTACCTGACAGCAGATAGCTACGCTGCCGCTAAGAACAGCCCACACTTGGAGCAGTTCAAAGCTAAAGGTATTGAAGTGGTTCTAATGTACGATCGTATTGATGAGTACGTAATGAACTACCTGACTGACTTCGACGGTAAACAGTTCCAATCGATCACTAAAGCAGGCTTAGACCTAAGCAAGTTTGAAGGTGAAGAAGAGAAAGAGAAGCAAAAAGAGACAGAAGAAGAGTTCAAATCTGTTGTAGAGCGCACTCAATCTTACCTAGGTGGTCGTGTTAAAGAAGTTCGTACGACCTTCAAGCTAGCAACAACACCTGCGGTTGTTGTGACTGACGACTTCGAAATGGGCACGCAAATGGCGAAGCTTCTTGAAGCTGCGGGTCAAGCGGCACCGGAAGTGAAGTACATCTTCGAGATTAACCCTGAGCACGCACTGGTTAAACAGATGGCTGACGAAGCAGACGAGCAAGCGTTTGGTCGTTGGGTTGAGTTGCTACTTGGTCAAGCGATGCTGGCTGAAAAGGGCTCAATGGAAGATCCGTCACAATTCTTGGGTGCAATCAACGAGCTACTAACAAAGCGTTAGTCTTTCGACTTTAGGTTAAGCCAACAATTACAATAAAAAGCTCGCAAATGCGGGCTTTTTTTATGAACGTCGTTGAAAATTGACCTAACGTGGTCAACGTCACCGTTATCGTCACAACAAATGTTGTCGATGCATTCTTTAGTCGTAAATTCAGCCAAATTGAATATTAATGTGATAGAATGCTCGACCTAATCAGCTGGGGCTAAGAAGCGACTATCTCCAGTTGTATGATTTTTAAACGTTATACCGAAACTTACCGTTTTGCTTCTGTTCACAGTTTTGCTTAGCCTCAATGGTTACTTAACGCTTTCTGTTCATCCTAAAAATGAGCAAGAATGGAGGGATAGTGAGCTTCGGTATAAATCATAATTTTATAAGAGGATTAAACATGCGCATCATTCTTCTAGGTGCTCCTGGCGCGGGTAAAGGTACTCAAGCTAACTTCATCATGAACAAATTTGGTATCCCTCAAATTTCAACTGGTGACATGCTACGTGCTGCTATCAAAGCGGGTACTGAGCTTGGTAAGCAAGCAAAATCAGTAATCGACGCTGGTCAGCTAGTTTCTGATGAAATTATCCTTGGTCTTATCAAAGAGCGTATCGCTCAAGATGACTGTGAGAAAGGTTTCCTACTAGACGGTTTCCCACGCACAATCCCACAAGCTGATGGCCTAAAAGAAATGGGCATCGCTGTTGATTACGTTGTTGAATTTGACGTAGCTGACGATGTGATTGTTGAGCGTATGGCTGGTCGTCGTGCTCACCTTCCTTCTGGTCGTACATACCACACTGTGTACAATCCGCCTAAAGAAGAAGGTAAAGATGACGTAACGGGTGAAGACCTAGTGGTACGTGATGACGACAAAGAAGAAACAGTTCGTGCACGTCTAGGTGTATACCACGATCAAACAGCTCCGCTAATCTCTTACTACGGTAAAGAAGCTGAAGCAGGCAACACTCAGTACCTTAAGTTTGATGGTACTAAGCAAGTTGCTGAAGTTAGTGCAGAACTTGAGAAAGCACTAGCATAATTGGCTAACAGCCAGTTTTAGAATTTGATATATTGGAAGCGACCTTAAGGGTCGCTTTTTTTGTTTCAATTTTTAGTACGATACCAATCTAGATAATTTGATTGCACATGATTCAGAACGGTTCAGACCCGATGGCAGTGGCTAGCAATTGAGAGTGGATGTTGTGTATCTCATATGAAGAGTGATTATTCAGACTTTCATTGAGGCGCAATGATCTTAAACTTATGCAGATTAGTATATTACTTTCCAGAAAATCACATATTGGTCTCAGGTATCTATGGAAAATAATAAAAAGCAGGGTGTTTTACTGGTGAACTTAGGAACTCCAGATTCGGCGACCCCCGCTGGCGTTCGTCGATTTTTGAGTGAATTCTTACACGACAAGCGAGTTGTAAACCTAACGCGTTGGCTTTGGTGTCCTATATTACATGGGGTGATTTTACCGATTCGCTCGCCTAAAGTTGCTAAGCTGTATCAGTCTGTCTGGATGGATGAAGGCTCACCACTGCTTGTGTACTCTCAAAGACAAGCTGAAAAGCTCCAGAAGAAGCTAGAGATGCCTGTTGCACTGGGTATGACCTATGGCAACCCAAGCCTAAAGACTGGTGTTGAGCAACTGATGGAGCAGGGCGTTGAGGACATCATCGTACTGCCTTTATATCCGCAGTACTCTGGTACAACCACAGCGGCGGTTTCTGATGGTTTAACCAAAGCCTTTAAGCAGATGCCAGTTATCCCGAGCTATCGCTTTATTCGCGACTACTACGCGCACCCAAGCTATGCCAAAGCATTGGCTGAAAGCGTCCGCAGTCATTGGGATAAAAATGGCAGAGCCGATCATTTAGTGTGTTCTTTCCACGGTATTCCGAAGCGACTGGCTGATGAAGGCGATATCTACCCTCAGCATTGTGAAGCGACAACAAAGCTGCTTGCGGCAGAGTTAGGTTTGTCAGCGGACGATATCACAATGACATACCAATCGCGATTTGGTCGAGAAGAGTGGTTGAAGCCATACACTGACGAGACACTTGAATCACTGCCGAGTAAAGGCATCAAGAAGATCGACATTATGGCACCTGCCTTTTCGGTTGACTGTTTGGAAACGTTGGAAGAGATTTCAGACCAGTGTAAAGAGACTTTCATTGACGCTGGTGGTTCGGACTTTAGCTACATTATGTGTCTGAACGACAGAGATTCGCACATCGATATGATGGCAGAGTTAGTGGCGCTGTATCGCTAACAGATGCTGAGCCTTGATTATGACTTATCGTTAGCATTAAGGCGCATAATACAAATAACAAAAGGGCTGCTCATTGAGCAGCCCTTTTTGATCAGGATATTTCGTTTTGAAACAGCTTGAGAGTTAAGCCGCAGATGTCTCTGTTGCTTGCTTAGCTTTAGGCTCTGCTTCAAGCGTCATGTTGGTTTCTACGCCGTGCATCCATGACACAAGCTTACCAGCACAAAGCAGCAGTAATATGCCACTCACCGTTGCTGTGATAGCAATACCACTGAAGATTGACATAGCACCAAGCTCACCAACGTGAGAACCAACCAGGCCTGCCACGTAGTTTGCCACCGCATTGAAGCCAAACCATGCACCCATCATCAATGATGCTAGGCGAAGCGGAGCTAACTTAGTGACCAACGACAGGCCAATAGGAGATAGACAAAGCTCACCAAGGGTATGGAAGAAGAAAGCGCCGACTAGCCATAGCATTGATGTTTTCACTGTTAGGTCACCGCCTTGCTCCATTACCGCGCCCATCATGCACACAAAGCCCAGTGCTAAGAAGAACAATGCCATTGCAAACTTCACAGGAGAGTTGGGTTCACGCTTACCCAGTTTCACCCAGAACGCAGCAATGATTGGAGCAAGTGTAATGATGAAGAATGGGTTCAAAGATTGGAACCACGCAGCAGGAACTTCAAAGCCACCAATCATACGGTCAGTATATTGTTGAGTGTAGATGTTCATTAGGCCGCCAGCTTGTTCAAAGCCCGCCCAGAATACAATCACGAACAGACCCATGATAAGAATCACTTTTAGTCTGTCGAACTCTTCTTTGGTCAGTGGCGCTTTTTCTTTAGATTTGTTCAGTGCTTTCGCTCTTGCAGCAGCAGGTACAGAACCGATGTTGCCTAACCAAGACTGAGCCATTGTCACTTGCATGATCAAGCTAATAACCATACCAATACCAGCGGCTAGGAAACCTGCTTTCCAACCGAATGAATCGACAGCAGCACCTGAAATTAAGCCACCAAGCAGCGCACCTAAGTTGATGCCCATGTAGAAAATGGTGAAAGCACCGTCACGGCGGTTATCGCCTTCTTGGTACAGATCGCCAACCATGGTTGAGATGTTCGGCTTAAACATACCGTTACCACTGATTAGCAGTGCTAAACCAAGGTACAGAGCGTTCACTTGGTCTAAACCGATGAAGCCGTTAGGTAGAGCCAGTGTAAATTGGCCAAGTGCCATTAATACACCGCCAATCAGAATTGATTTACGCTGACCTAGGTAGTTATCGGCAATCCAGCCACCAATTATGGTGTGATGTAGACTAAACCGGTGTAAATACCGTAGAGATCGAGTGCGTCTTTCGTTGACCAACCCAGTCCACCGTTGAGGGTAGTGTCAGTCAAAAATAAGACAAGGATGGCGCGCATCGCATAGTAAGAGAAACGTTCCCATAGCTCTGTGCTAAAAAGTAGAAATAGGCCTCTAGGGTGGCCAAAGATGTTGTGGTTGCTTGGCATAAGTTTTACTAATTTTAGGTATTAAAAGATTTTATAGTCATTCATGTATACACAGTGGGATAAAAGTCTGCAATAGACGTATTTTATGGTTACGACAACTTGGTTTAGCTAAGGTATTGATATTAATCATCTTTACTTTTAATGTTGCCCATTTTAAGTGTGCTGCAAACTAATTTTCCAGATTTGAGCTGGTTGGTTAATAACCTTTATTAAAGTCGTGTTGAATAAAAATCTTTAGATGCATTGCTCTGGTGTATCATTTTGAGTTTAAAGGGAGTGGTGTGCTCATTAGGTGGGGTATACATATGCTTACAACAATGAGTCTTTTGATCTCTAAATGATCTCTGTACAATGCTTAACCACTCCGACACCTATAACTTTTTGTTGATAAATTGGTCTGCTACGCATTATTTTTCGTTAGCAACGATTCATTTTATTAATGGCGATTCAACCGTTTTAGGCATGTGGTAAAATATCTAAAAATATAAAATGGCTAGTTAAATGAAACGTTGGTATTTGCTTTACTGTAAGCGTGGTGATCAAAAACGCGCTCAGCAGCACTTAGAGAATCAGGGGGTAGAGTGCTTTTACCCTCAAATAGAAGTCAAAAAGGTGGTGAGAGGGAAAGAAAAGCAGGTCAAAGAACCGCTGTTTCCGTCTTACATCTTTGTTCGCTTCGATTATGAGCAAGGTCCTAGCTTCACGACCGTTCGTTCAACACGTGGCGTTGTGGACTTTATTAAGTTCGGTTCACTGCCGCACGAGGTCCAAGGAGACTTGGTGTTTGAACTTAAAGAGTTTGAGAAGTGCTGCAGTAACGAAGTGGAAGATTGTTGTGTTGAGTTTGAATCTGGACAGGTAGTTAAGATTCAGAGTGGCCAATTTGCTGGGGTTGAAGCTATTTTCGATCAGAAAGACGGTGAGTCTCGATCGATTATGCTGGTGAAAATGATCAGCCAAGTCGTTCCAATCAGTATTGAGAACGAAGCACTACAAGCTCGCGCATAACTGCAGTAATAAAAATAGGCTTAAAACAAAAGGCGCATAATGCGCCTTTTTTAGTCTTTAGGATTTGTTCAAAACGCTCTAAGCGTTGTAAGCATCGTTGTGAACGGCTTGTACTGCACGGCCTGATGGGTCGACACAGTTTTTGAATGACTCATCCCACTCAATCGCTTTCGCTGATGAACAAGCAACTGAAGGACCACCAGGTACACACTCTGCCGCAGATTCTAGAGGGAATAGCTCCTCAAAGATTTCACGGTAAACATAACCTTCTTTGGTTGTTGGCGTGTTGTAAGGGAAACGGAACTTAGCAGCTTCCATTTGTTGATCCGTTACTTTTGCTTCAGCCGTTGCTTTCAATGTATCAATCCAATCGTAGCCAACACCATCAGAGAACTGCTCTTTTTGACGCCATGCGATTGAATCTGGTAGGTAGTCTTCAAAACACTCACGCAGGATGTGTTTCTCCATCTTACCGTTACCGCACATCTTATCTTCAGGGTTCAGACGCATTGCGACATCGATGAACTCTTTATCCAAGAATGGTACACGGCCTTCAACACCCCATGCCGCTAGCGATTTGTTTGCACGAGCACAGTCGAACATGCTTAGAGCAAGCAGTTTACGTACTGTCTCTTCGTGGAACTCTTTCGCGTTTGGCGCTTTATGGAAGTACAGGTAACCACCAAAGATTTCATCAGCACCTTCACCTGAAAGTACCATCTTGATGCCCATCGCTTTGATCTTACGAGCCAGCAAGTACATTGGCGTTGATGCACGAATCGTCGTTACATCGTAAGTTTCGATATGGTAGATAACGTCACGGATTGCGTCTAGGCCTTCCTGAATAGTGTAAGTCATCTCATGGTGCACAGTTCCGATCTTGTCCGCAACTTCACGAGCAGCGATAAGGTCTGGTGCGCCTTCAAGACCAACAGCGAACGAGTGCAGTTGTGGCCACCAAGCTTCAGATTGCTCATCATCTTCGATACGCATTGCCGCAAAGCGTTTTGCAACTGCTGAAGTAATTGATGAATCCAGGCCACCAGATAGAAGTACACCGTAAGGAACGTCAGTCATTAGTTGACGTTTAACGGCTGCTTCTAGCGCTTCAGTCAGCTCTTCTTTGCTTGTGCTGTTGCCTTGTACCGCAGCGTACTCGTTCCAATCGCGGATGTAGTAGCGTTGAGGTTCAGCATCTTTCGAAGAGTAGAAGCTACCTGGAGGGAATTCACTGATCGTCTTACATACTTCAACCAATGCTTTCATCTCTGAAGCCACGTAGTAGTTGCCGTGCTCATCGTAACCTTGGTAAAGCGGGATGATACCAATATGGTCGCGGCCCACTAGGTACTCGTCTTTCTCTTCGTCGTATAAAACGAATGCGAAAATACCGTTAAGCTCTTCTAGAAGGTCTGCACCCATCTCTTGGTATAGCGCTAGGATAACTTCACAGTCAGAATCAGTCTGGAACTGGTACTTATCTTCATAGCGTGCACGAAGTTCTTTGTGGTTATAAATTTCACCGTTTACTGCAAGAATGTGCTTTTTGTCTTGACTGTATAGTGGTTGAGCACCACTGTTCAAGCCAACAATAGCAAGACGTTCATGAGCAAGGATTGCTTTTTCACCAGCATAGATACCAGACCAGTCTGGACCACGGTGACGAAGCTTCTTAGACATTTCTAAAGCAATAGGGCGAAGTGCTGCGGCATCACTTTTAATGTCGAGAATGCCAAATACTGAACACATAGAACTTCCTTTTAAATAATTTCCAAATCAACTGCATTCAATTTGCCATTCTGGCTAAAAAAAGCAACCGGATGTGAGCAAAAAAATAATATAAAGGGTGTTCTGTTAGAAATTATCTAATTTTTATGTGCTTTTGGTGTGTGATGTTTAATTGCGGTTGGTTTTTTAAACAAAAACCTCTCAAAAGTGCGAAAAATGGGCAGTTTTGAGAGGTTTAGTTGAACACTGTCTAATACTAGATTTTATTGATATTTGGATTTAACTGTTCGCAAACGTGGCGAGCAAAACCACTACCAGCCTCGCTGTAAATGTTAAATGCCGCATCAACGCCATTCTCTTTCAGTGTTTCGAGTTGATCGGGATATTCAGCAATAGCCGCAATTTGGCCTTTAAAGTTACGTGACTTTAATTGTTCTAAAGCGGTTTGATTACCTTGGTGGTGAGGCATTGCCAAAATCACCAGCTTTACGTTTGCTGTATCTAGAATTCGCTCCCAGAAATCTGGGTCAGTCGCGTCGCCAGAAATCACGTTTCTGCCTTGGCTTCTGTGGTTGTGCGCGGCTTCTTCACGCACTTCTACACCTAGGCTGACCTTGCCATAGCGAGTACGTAATTCGTCATAAGCACCGGTACCAATTCGGCCCATACCTAGAATAAGCACTTGGGCACGACCAGGGTCAATTCGCTTATCACGTCGGTGAAGCTTTTCTGACGCATGCTCTTTTAGCCATTTACCTGACTGCTGATAAAGCTTATGACCAGCTCGGTTTAAAGGAGCAGCGATTAGAAAAGACAGTGAAACTGCAATGGCAACGGCAACTAAGATATCACCCGACATCCAACCCATCTTGAAGGCGAGACCACCAACGATGAGGCCAAACTCGCTATAGTTAAACAGTGATAGCGAGGCAAGTAGAGACGTTCGAACACGGAACTTGAAGCGGTTGAGTACCAAGAAGTAGAGAACACCTTTCACTGGCAGCATCAGCAAGAACAAGATTGCGAGCATAAAGCCTTGAATGGTTGGTTGCTCTGACAGACCAATATTCAAGAAGAAACAGACAAGGAAAAGTTCTTTAAGGTTAAACAGCGACTTTGATAATTCTGAGGCTTTTGGGTGACCAGCAAGTAACATACCTAGAACAAGAGCCCCCAAATCTGGTTTCACACCAACCAAATGGAATAAACCAGCACCGACGACTAATGCGAAGAAGATGCCGGAAAGAACCAGCATCTCACCGTGACCAACCCAATCGAGCACTTTGTAGAACAGTGGGCGTAATAAGGGTAGGGCAAACAGAGCAATTGCATACCACTCAGGTATTTTGCCCGTAGAAGCCGTTAAGAATACTACGGCGAAGATATCCTGCATGACCAAGATACCAATCGCTAACGTTCCGTAGGTCGCATTCATTTCGCCTTTCTCTTGCAGAGTCTTAACCGCAAATACAGTACTAGAGAATGAAAGAGCAAAACCGAGCAGAACGATCTGTTCTACCGACATGGCAGCTAGCGATGAAATACCTAAGAACTTAAAGCCAAACAGGGCGACGGCGAAAAACAGAGTGGACAAAAGGTTGTGGATTGTCGCGCCAGCCCAGATCTCTTTAGAGAGTAGGGTTTTGATATCGAGCTTTAAGCCGATAGTAAATAGAAGCAGCGTGACACCAAGGTCAGCTAAAGTAATGATGGTGTCATTGGTTTCAAAGCCAAAGGCAAAAAGCCCAAAGCCTGCAACCAAAAAACCAACTAATGGGGGAAGGTGACACTTTAAAGCAATAAATCCTGCGATAAACGCAGTGGATATTAATATAAGTTCCATAACTTGTTGTTGTAGTTCCCTAGCTTAAAAAAACGGGCCGTGTTTATACAAACACGGCCCGCGGAAAATCAGAATTGTTTTCTCTAGTCTTCGAGAAGCTTCTGCAGTAACACGCCGTTAAGCATGGCGCGCTTAATCATAGCAAAAGCTCCCATCGTAGGATGTTTATCGATCTGTGATGCTACAATAGGCAGGCCGCTATGGAAAGTCGTTAACGACTGATTCTCTACATTGCGCTTAATTGCAGGAAAAACAATCTCTTGTGCCTTGGTAATATCACCAGCAATGATAACTTTTTGAGGGTTAAATAAGTTAATCGTCATCGCGATAGCCTTACCTAACTGGTTTCCTACTCGAACTAAGCTTTGCTTGGCTAGCTCATCACCATTAATCGCGTGGTCACAAACGTCTTGAATCGTAATATGCTCAAGCTCTGTTAAAGAAGACTCATAGCCTTGTTTAATCAGCTTCTGCACGCGTTCAACGATAGCTGGGTTTGCCGCTACTGTTTCAAGACAGCCGAAGTTACCACATTGGCATTGCTCGCCTAGCGGATCAATTTGGATATGACCAATTTCACCCACATTACGGTTATGACCTAGGAAAACCTGACCATTAACGATAATACCTGCACCTGTACCACGGTGAACACTGACCAAAATAGAATCTTGGCTATCTTTACTTGCACCGAAGTAGTGCTCAGCAAGCGCCATTCCACGAACATCGTTACCAACAAAACAAGCAACATGGAATGTATCGCGAATAATGTCGCTTAATGCGAGGTTATCGATGTCGGTATTCGGCATGTACTCAACAACACCGGTCGTTGGGTTAACCAAGCCTGGAAGCGTGACACCAATAGCAATCAGTTGATCGATCTTTGGTTGATGCTCAGCAATGAAAGCTTTGAGGTTATTGACCAAGCCTTGGGTAAGGTCTGATTGGTCTGAATAATTCAGGTCTTGCTGTTGGAAAGCCAATTCACGACCACCAAGGTCATGCAGGCTTATTTGAATGTAGTCTCGACCCAAACGCACAGCAACAGAATGAAAAGGCTCTACTTCTGTGGTTAGGGAGATAGCGCGTCTACCGCCAGTAGACGCTTGCTGCGCAACCTCTTTAATTAGGCCGCGCTCTAAAAGTTGGCGGGTAATTTTTGTAACACTTGCCGGTGCGAGTTGGCTTACATCAGCCACTTGTATACGACTGATAGGTCCCTGTTGGTCTATAAGTCGGTATACCGCCGCACTGTTTAGTTGTTTAACTAAGTCTACGTTACCTATTTGTCCGCCATTCATACTTAATTGTGCTCGTATTGTCCGTTAACAACAGTCGCTTTAACGTTAAAGTCTCGGTCAAATACAGCTAGGTTTGCAACCATGCCTTTTTTGATTCGACCTAGCTTGCTTTCTACACCGATAGCCGTAGCTGGGTATAGCGTAGCCATGCGAAGAGCTTCGTCTAAAGCGATACCAGCGTGCTCAACTGTATTCTGAACTGCTTCAATCATAGTCAGAGCTGAGCCGCCCAGTGTGCCGTTTTCATCAACACACTTACCATCACGGTAATATACTTTCTTACCGACAAAAATAAAGTATTCCATGTCAGCACCTGCAGGAGCTGTGGCATCCGTCACTAATACCAACTTTTCTCCCTTGATTTTATGCGCAATTCTGATGTTTGCGTAATCAACGTGGAAGCCGTCGGCAATAATGCCAGCGTAAACCTCAGGAGTATCGTAAATCGCGCCAACAACGCCAGGCTCACGACCAACCATCGGCGTCATTGCATTGAACAGGTGAGTGGCGAACGTGATACCAGATTCGAAACCTTGACGCGCTTCTGCGTAAGTTGCGTTGGTGTGGCCGATAGAAACGACAACGCCAGCTTTGTGCAGGCGTTCGATGTGTTCAGGGTCGTTAAGCTCTGGAGCCAATGTTACTTTTGCAATAAGGTCACGGTTCTCACAGATAAGCTCAATCATTTCGTTGTCAGATCTACGAATGTGATCGACGCTATGGATGCCTTTTTTCGCAACGTTTAGGTAAGGGCCTTCAAGGTGCAGACCTAAAGATTGGTTTTGGTACTGGTTATGGTATTCACGAGCTGCCGTAATAACCGCACGCATATCTTCGTCTGAAGAGGTGATAAGCGTTGGTAGGAAGCTAGTACAGCCAGATTTCAGGTTTGCTTTGTGCATGATCTGCATGGTTTCTGCAGTGATCTCATCGTTAAGCATTACACCGCCACAACCATTCAGTTGTAGGTCAATGAAACCTGGGCTTAGGTTTGCTCCGTCTAGGTCGCGAAGCTCGATTCCTTCTGGCAATTCAGAGATAGGACAGACTTTTTTGATCAGTTCGTTTTCGATTACAACAGCATGATCGGTTAGAACATCACTACCAGTGTAAATTTTACAGTTACTTAGCGCGTACATAGTCAGCTAATCCTTATTTCGTGAGATCTTTTAAATTCGTTCGTTACCTAAATGCGGACTTAGTTTGCGAGCATCATTTACGTAACGATTTATCTTTTATGGGCAAACGGCTTCAAAATGATAAGCGATTTAAGTTGTTGAAAAACATATGAACAATTGATTTTTATTATACATTTAGGTCCATCAATAATGATTATTCACGGTGCTCTATAAGCCCGGAGTTACCATCTTTTTGCCTAATGATTAGATTTGGATTTTATCCATAAATGTTCATTTTTTTGAATGATAAAATAAGTTTTATGATCTCGCTAGCAAAAACCTCTGGATTTGGTAAAAACTGGTGATTAGGATCACAAATGGTAAGGTTTTAATTTGCGGAGCAAAATTAATTGAATACACTGAATAGGACTAAATTGAGCGACTAAAATAAGTTTCTCAAACGAATTCTAAAAAATCCTATAGGGGGAAACAACTGGTGAATATTCTAGGATATGCGCAGAAGCTTGGTAAGGCGTTAATGCTACCAATCGCAACGCTTCCGATTGCGGCATTGCTGCTACGTCTGGGTCAACCAGACTTACTCGATATCGCATTCATGGCATCTGCTGGTAACGCAATCTTCAGTCAACTACCATTATTGTTTGGTTTGGGTATAGCTATTGGTCTTTCTAAAGACGGTAACGGCGCAGCAGGTCTTGCTGGTGCAGTTGCTTACTTTGTTCTGACAGCAACCGCAACAAACATCGATGCTAGTGTAAATATGTCATTCTTCGGCGGTATCTTTGCAGGTATCATCGCAGGTCACTCTTACAATGCATTCCACGCGACTCGTCTTCCAGAGTGGCTAGCATTCTTCTCTGGCAAACGTCTAGTTCCTATTATGGCTGGTCTATTTGCTCTAGTTGCTGGCGCAATCTTTGGTGTTGTATGGCCTGCTGTTCAATCTGGTCTAGATGCACTTGCTCACGCAGTTTCAACGTCTGGCGCTATCGGTCAATTTGTTTACGGTACTCTTAACCGTGCACTTATCCCAGTAGGTCTACACCATGTACTGAACTCGTACTTCTGGTTCGGTATGGGCTCTTGTCAAGAGATCGTAGTTGCTGCAGAAGGCTTCTCTCAACTTTGTGTTGACCCTGCACTAGCTAAAACTTTAGTTGTTGGTCAAGAGTACACATTTGAATTTGCTAACTCAGTTAACCCAGAAATTGTTGCAACTGTTAAAGAAGTAACTGAAACAGTTAAATCTGGCGACCTACACCGTTTCTTCGGCGGCGATAAAGGCGCTGGCGTATTCATGAACGGTTTCTTCCCAGTAATGATGTTCGGTCTACCAGGTGCTGCACTTGCAATGTACCTAGCTGCTCCTGCTGAAAAACGTAGCCAAGTTGGTGGCGCACTATTCTCAGTTGCATTCTGTTCATTCCTAACAGGTATCACAGAGCCGCTAGAATTCATGTTCGTATTCCTAGCTCCTGCTCTATACGCAATGCACGCTGTATTTACAGGTTTGTCTCTAGTAGTTGCTAACATGTTTGGTACTCTGCACGGTTTCGGTTTCTCTGCTGGTCTTATCGACTTCGTATTGAACTGGGGTCTAGCAACTAAACCATTCGTACTACTACTAATCGGTCTTGGCTTCGGTGCTCTATACTTCTTCACTTTCTCTTTCGCAATCCGCGCTTTCAACTTGAAATCGCCAGGTCGTGAAGATGATGACGAAGCTGTTGCAGCTCCTGCTGGCGAAGCACCAAAGGGCGACCTTGCACGTAAATACCTTAAAGCTCTAGGTGGTCACGACAACCTAACTTCAATCGACGCTTGTATCACTCGTCTACGTCTAACTCTTAAAGACCGCTCTGTTGCAGATGAAGTTGTTCTTAAGAAACTTGGTGCTAAAGGTGTGGTTAAACTAGGTGAAAACAACCTACAGGTTATCCTAGGCCCACTAGCTGAAATCGTAGCTGGCGAAATGAAAGCTATTGGTGCAGGCGAAGACCTATCTGATGTAAAACTTCCACAGTAAGGGAAGTACTTAATTAAGACGTAAAGTTACTCTTAAGTAAGTGTCGAATTGAAAGCCTCCCACACGGGAGGCTTTTTTGTGCCTGCAGTTTAAGACCAGCGAACACGGTTCGTTCTATTCTTCATCGAATAGCAGAAATAATCGCAATTAACGGACGGTTCTTATTGTGCAAAGGCTAAGAATTGTGGATGATTAGCAACAATGATCTTTCTATCTTTGACTGGCGCTATAAGCGACCGTTTTCTTGGGGACGAAAGATAACTTTCTCTGACAATACTAAATACATAGAGGTGCTATAGATGAGTGAAGCTGAGGCTCGTCCATCGAATTTCATTCGCCAAATTATTGATAAAGATTTAGCGGATGGTACACACAGTAGCGTGCATACTCGTTTCCCGCCGGAGCCAAATGGCTACCTGCACATTGGTCACGCTAAATCTATTTGCTTGAACTTTGGTATTGCTCAGGACTACCAGGGACAATGTAATCTTCGTTTCGATGATACAAACCCTGAAAAAGAAGACGTTGAATACGTTGAGTCAATTAAGAATGATGTAAGCTGGTTAGGCTTCGAATGGTCTGGTGATATTTGCTACTCATCAAACTACTTCGATACGCTTTACGCTTATGCTGTGGAATTAATTAATAAAGGCTTAGCGTATGTTGACGAGCTAAGTCCTGATCAAATCCGTGAGTACCGTGGCACGCTAAAAGAGCCAGGTAAAGCGAGCCCATACCGTGACCGCAGCCCAGAAGAGAACCTAGCGTTGTTTGAAAAAATGCGTGACGGTGGCTTCGAAGAAGGTAAAGCGTGTCTACGTGCTAAGATCGACATGAGCTCTTCGTTCATGGTTATGCGCGATCCTGTTATCTACCGTGTTCGTTTTGCTCACCACCATCAAACGGCTGACAAGTGGTGCATTTACCCAATGTACGACTTTACTCACTGTATCTCTGATGCGCTGGAAGGTATTACGCACTCTATCTGTACGCTTGAATTCCAAGATAACCGTCGTTTGTACGATTGGGTTCTAGATAACATCACGATTGACTGCCAACCTCGTCAGTACGAGTTTAGCCGCCTGAATCTTGAATATACAGTGATGTCTAAGCGTAAGCTGAACCAACTTGTGGTTGAAAACCTAGTTCAAGGTTGGGATGACCCACGCATGCCTACTATTTCTGGCCTACGTCGTCGTGGTTTTACTTCAAGCTCGATTCGTGAATTCTGTAAGCGTATTGGTGTAACTAAGCAAGAGAACATGATTGAGTTCGGTTCACTTGAATCTTGCATCCGTGATGATCTGAACGAAAATGCACCTCGTGCAATGGCTGTTCTGGATCCAGTTAAGATCGTTATCGAAAACTACGAAGCAGATACAGTAGAAACGTTAACGGTTGCAAATCACCCAAACAAGCCAGAAATGGGCACTCGTGAAGTACCATTTACACGTGAAGTTTGGATTGAGCGTGATGACTTCCGTGAAGAAGCAAACAAAAAGTACAAGCGTTTGGTTCTAGGTAAAGAAGTTCGCCTGCGTGGTGCTTACGTGATCAAAGCTGAACGTATCGAAAAAGATGCAGAAGGCAACATTACGACTATCTTCTGTTCTTACGACAATGAAACATTGGGTAAGAACCCTGCAGATGGCCGCAAAGTGAAAGGCGTTATCCACTGGGTATCTGCTGATAAAGCACTGCCTGCTGAGATTCGTTTGTACGATCGTCTATTCACAGTGCCAAACCCAGCCGCTGCTGATGACTTCGCTGCAACGCTAAACCCTGAATCACTTGTTACGCTAAATGGTTTTGTTGAACCTAGCTTAGCAGAAGGTGTGGCAGAGCAAGCGTACCAGTTTGAACGTACAGGTTACTTCTGTGTGGATTCGAAAGACTCTAAAGCAGATGCACTAGTCTTCAACCGCACGGTTGGTCTACGTGACACATGGGGTAAAACTGAAGCTTAATGCTTGAGTATTTAGTTTGTTAAAAACGACCCAATAAAAAACCGGCTTAGGGCCGGTTTTTTTGTGTCTTAAATTTGATTACCAAGGTGTTTCTAGTGACCAACTAGCGTTTTAAGCACTAGAGCCAGAGTTTTAGGGATTATTAGGGTCTTGTTGGGTTACTTCACCCGTGCGTGAGTTATACCAGAAAACATAACCTGCATTACCAGGATCGCTGTCGAAATCGACTCCAGTGTAGATGAAGTAGCAAAGCGCGAGTTTGTTTTGAGGAGTACCGTCTTTGGCAACAAAACTATGGTTTTGACGGCGGGTAATAAAATCAAAATTGTTGGACTGGTTCGGGTCTGTAGTCGCGGTCAGGTCGGTTGTCATAATGGCATTCCATATTGACACACACCCTTGGTCACCTTGACCTATGTTGTAAGGCTGCCCCATAGGGTTGCCTTTATCGACGCCGAGTGGGTAGCCGACGTCATTTATGTCCAATTGAGCATTGCCGTCTCCGTCTTCCCCAAAACCTGGCATGTCATTCATTTCAGCGTTGCCGCCGCCGCTGACCAGCCATTTACTGTGAGCAAACGTGATCGCAGTTTGAAATTGAGATTGAGCAGCGTCAAACAGAGCGATACGGCCATCGGTTTGAATGTTAAGAAAACGGGGAAGGGCAACAATAGCAAGCACTGCAATAATCACCACAACAACCAACATCTCAATTAAAGTAAAAGCCTTAACTAGCGGGATTCTTTTCATGGATACTTTATGATGCCCTATATAAAAAACGCCGGCCTAAGCCAGCGTTCTGTATTACTACTTCGCTTTATGCGCGTCTGGGTTGCCTTTGCAATCTCCGTTAATGCTTTTGCCGTACAAGTACAAACTGTGGTTTGTTAGTTGCACGTTGTAACGCTGAGCAATCTCTTTCTGTCTTTCTTCGATGATGTCATCAGAGAATTCGATCACTTCGCCACAATCTAAACATACAAGGTGGTCGTGGTGGTGCTGTGTAGAAAGTTCAAATACAGACTTGCCGCCTTCGAAGTGGTGACGAGTTACAATGCCAGCGTCATCGAATTGGTTAAGTACTCGATAAACGGTTGCAAGACCGATTTCTTCACCTAGGTCGATCAGCTTCTTATATAAATCTTCAGCACTAATATGTTGGCAGTCTGGCTGTTGTAATACTTCTAAAATTTTGAGCCGTGGAAGGGTCACTTTAAGACCTGCATCTTTTAGCGCTTGATTATTGTCTGACATATACTTTCCTGTTGATGATCTGCAGCAATTAACAGAATTCAATATTAATACCATTATAGTTTAGTCAGGCATAACAATAAACCACGAACTTCAAAGGGTTACTTACTGACATCACAATCTGTTTTGTAAATTGGAAGTATCTCACTTATAGTGGAGGTACGACCAGTCAAGGTGACGGTGTTTCTGATATGAACATGGAATGTTGTTATGAATAAGCAACTCGCAAAAATATATAAACCCAACATTGTAAAATTTGCTCTTAATATTTGGCCTCCCTTTTGGGGAGCGGGTATTCGAATAGCCCACATTAGCACTGACTTTAGGGTTGTTAAGACAGTACTTAAGCTACGCTGGTGGAATAAGAACGCCAATCGTACTCAATATGGCGGCAGTATCTTTTCTCTTACCGATCCCGTTTACTCATTGATGTTAATGGGAATTTTAGGTGAACGATATTATGTTTGGGATAAAGAAGCGAGCATTAACTTCATCAAGCCGGGGCAATCGGACTTGTATGCAGATTTTGAGATAAGGCAAGGGCAGCTTGACGATATCTATCGTCAGACGCAACTCGGTGAAAAGTGTTTCCCCGAATTTATTATTCACGTGAAAGATAAGCAGGGTAATGTGGTTTCAGAAATTCAACGCACCCTCTATGTAAGAAAGAAGCCGCAATTTAGAGATGATGATGAAGCATTAGAGGCTGAGTGCTAATTAATAGATTTTAAATAGCAAAAAACCTCCTATAAGGAGGTTTTTTCATATCTACATAATGGTTATTAACTGTAACAATTAACAACCACTAGAGAATTAGTCTTCTAGCTCTGCTAGGCACATCTCTTCGTGGATTTGTTTAACCCAGTTAGATACGCGCTCATCAGTTAGCTCAGGTTGACGGTCTTCATCGATACATAGACCAACGAATTGGCTGTCATCGCCTTCAACTAAACCTTTCGATGCTTCGAATTCGTAGCCTTCAGTTGATGTGTGACCTAGGATAGTACCGCCTTTCGCTTCAACGATGTCACGGATAGTACCCATAGCATCACAGAAGTATTCTGCGTAATCTTCTTGGTCGCCACAACCAAAGATAGCAACAAGCTTAGTTGAGAAATCAATAGCTTCTAGCTCTGGGAAAAAGTCATCCCAATCACATTGTGCTTCGCCGTAGTACCACGTAGGGATACCAAGCAGCAGTAGATCGAAGTTATCGATATCTTCTTTGCTGCTTTTTGCAATGTCTTGAACGTGAACGAGCTGTTTGCTCAATTGCTTTTGAATCATCTTAGCAACAGCTTCAGTGTTACCTGTATCGCTACCAAAGAAGAGACCTACACTTGCCATAGAATCATTACCTTTCATTTTGTCTGTTGTCGGTGTAATAAAGTTCGGAAGAGAATCGTTAGATCCCAGTTCCTTCCCAGCTTAGTTGGATTATCCCTTTGGCGATAAAACCCGCACAGCCAAGGAAAAGTACTGACCATACGATGCGACGACCAAATGGAGGAACATTTCCCTGCTTGAGAACGTCCTTAATTGCCATACCGATTAAAAAGAAAATCGCGGCAAACAGGAGATCTAAACCAACAGATTCGATGATGTTCATGTAGTCGTAAAGCATGGGAACCTTATATACCAATTTTGCTTGGGCGCACTATATCACTGTTGTGAGATAAAGTTAATCTGCAGTAATTACACAGCTCTCATTTATCTGCACGAAAAAGCGCAGTTAAGCGATGAATTTTCTAATTGCTCTAAGTACTTCTGCTGGTTTTTCAGCATGCAGCCAGTGACCTGTGTTGGCAATGACATGCGCTTTTGCGTTAGAAAATTGCTGCTGAACGGCTGCTTGATGTTCTGCGGTGAGGTAATCTGAATCCCCACCTTTAATGAGCAAGGTTTTGACCGAGGTTTTCTCGATCGGTTCCCAACCAATAATATGTGGGTAGTTGCTCAATAACGAAGCAACATTGAAGCGCCATTCCATGATGCCTTGCTCTGTTTTGAACAAAGATTTGGTTAAAAACTGGCGAACGCCATCGATCTCGATATGTTTTGCGAGAACCTTGAGTGCATCTGAGCGTGAAGTCGGCTCTTCTTCTATCACGGCTTGCAGGCCTGCGAATACGTTGTCGTGGCGACTCTGAGTGTACGCGACCGGAGCCATATCCAAGACAATCAATTTATGCAGCGCAAGATGTTGTGTCAGTGCCATCGCTACTTTGCCACCCATCGAGTGACCAATCACAGTGACGTCTTCTGACTTAAGATCATGCAGCAGTTGAGCCACGTCTTGTGCCATCGCTTGATAGTTATGAGTGTCACTATGGAAGGATTGACCGTGGTTGCGGAGATCGATACTAAGTACCTGATGATCGGCTTTTAGATCCCTAGCGAGCAAGCCAAGGTTGTCCAGATTACCGAATAATCCATGGATCAAAACAATGGTGTGACCCTCACCTTCAATTTTATAGTTGAGCTGTACTGACATTTTTATCTTATTCATGGTGGGTTTGACGTAGAGTATCCGCGCGGATCTCGCTATAATCCCCCAGAGTTTAAACATTGAGATTGTGAAAAGCGAATGAAAACAATTGAGGTTGATGAGGACCTATACCGTTTTATTGCGGGTCAGACAGAACGTATTGGCGAAAGCGCTTCAGATATTCTGCGCCGCTTGTTACAGGTTGATAGCCAAGGCATGGCTCCGATCGAAGAGATCGTTGAGCCAAAAGGTATCGTTGTTAGCAAAGAGGTAGGCTTTACTCCAGAGAAGTTCGATGGCGTTAAAGAAATGCGCTCACTACTAATATCAGATGAGTTTGCATCACTAAAGAAAGCCATTGATCGTTTCATGCTTGTGTTATCAACACTGCATAAAATCGACCCTTTAAGCTTTTCAGAAGCAACTCAAGTAAAAGGCCGTAAGCGCGTTTACTTTGCAGATAACGAAGCGACGTTGCTAGCAAACGGCAACACGACTAAGCCTAAAGCTATTCCACAAAGTCCTTTTTGGGTTATTACTAATAACAATACAAGCCGAAAAAGACAGATGGTTGAGCAGCTTATGAGCCGCATGAATTTCCAAGCAGAATTGATAGAAAAAGTAACAGGTTCAATTTAACGAAATCTGATTTAAACCTCATAATATCCATGGATAAGAAGATATTATGAGGTTTTTTTGTTTTAAAATTTTATATATAAGGATGTCGAAAAATGGCTATGCACCCTCGTGCTGGGCAGAAAGCTCAGCAGGAAGATCTTCATAATATCCCGGCTTTAGTTGCTAACTATTTCTTACAGCAACCGGATGCTACGAACCCAGATCATAAAGTACTTTTCGGTACTTCAGGTCACCGCGGTACAGCAGACAAATCAACATTTAACGAAAACCACATTCTAGCAATTGCACAAGCGGTTGCTGAAGTTCGTGCCGAGCAAGGTACAACTGGCCCTCTTTTCTTAGGTAAAGATACTCACGCTCTATCTGAGCCTGCGTTCTCTACGGTTATCGAAGTGCTTGTAGCGAACGGTGTTGAAGTTATTATTCAAGAAAACAACGGCTTTACTCCAACACCTGGTATCTCGCACGCGATTCTTACGCACAACCTAGTGAATGACAAAAAAGCCGACGGCATTGTTATCACGCCTTCACATAACCCACCTCAAGACGGCGGTATTAAATACAACCCGACACACGGTGGCCCAGCTGAAGCTGAACTGACTCAAGCGATTGAAGACCGTGCGAACGTGATCATTGCTGAGCAAATGCAAGGTGTTAAGCGTACGCCTATCGCACAGGCTAAACAGTCTGAGCTAGTAAAAGAAGTTGACCTAGTCGCGCCATACGTCGCTGATTTGGTTAACGTCGTGGATATGGAAGCGATCCAGAAAGCAAACATCAAGATTGGTGTTGATCCACTGGGTGGCAGCGGTATTGATTACTGGCGTCAAATTGGTAAAGCGTACAATCTAGCTCTTACTCTGGTAAGTGAAGCGGTTGACCCTTCATTCCAATTCATGTCTCTAGATAAAGATGGCGTAGTTCGTATGGACTGTTCTTCTCCATACGCAATGGCAGGCTTACTGGCGCTTAAAGACGAGTACACTCTAGCATTTGGTAACGACCCAGATTACGATCGCCACGGTATCGTGACACCTAAAGGTTTGATGAATCCAAACCACTTCTTAGCGGTTTGTATTGATTACCTATACCGTAACCGTGAAGGTTGGGGTAAAGACGTTGCTGTTGGTAAGACACTAGTATCAAGTGCATTAATCGATCGCGTAGTTTCTGACTTAGGTCGCGAACTTTGTGAAGTGCCAGTTGGTTTCAAATGGTTCGTTGATGGCTTATACAACGGCCAGTTTGGTTTTGGTGGCGAAGAGAGCGCAGGTGCTTCTTTCCTACGTAAAGACGGTACGCCTTGGTCAACAGATAAAGACGGCCTGATTCTTTGCTTGCTTGCGGCTGAGATCACAGCAGTGACAGGTAAGAACCCACAAGAATACTACGAAGAACTTGCCGCTAAACACGGTGAATCTAAGTACAACCGTATTCAAGCGGTAGCAAATGGTGCACAGAAAGACGTGCTGAAGAAACTATCTCCAGAGATGGTTTCTGCTGAGACGTTGGCTGGTGATGCAATTACTGCACGCTTAACACACGCTCCAGGTAACGGTGCTGCGATTGGTGGCTTGAAAGTGACAACTGAGAACGGCTGGTTTGCTGCACGTCCATCAGGCACTGAAGACATCTACAAGATCTACTGTGAAAGCTTTAAGGGTGAAGAGCACCTGAAAGCAATCGAAGCAGAAGCTCAAGAGATTGTTAACCAAGTATTTGCAGCCGCTGGCCTATAATCGAATCTCGATTACTAGAGTTGCTAAGTAAATAGAAGAAGGGTTGATGTGAAAGCATCAACCCTTTTTGTTTGTGTTAGTTACGTATAAGCGGGAAAAGGTAACTGAGTTAGCTCAGACGACTAACCGTGTGGCCAACTTTGTGGCATCACAAACCAGAATTGCCCCGACTTTGTTTGCCCATGGACGAAGCGATCACCGAACTCGGTGATCGGCTGACTGCTGAAATCATCCGTCCCTGCTGCCCATTGCTCTTTGGTGAGTGGATACAGTGGTTCACTGATTAAATGAGCCTGATCTTGATAGCACCAAAAGCCGTTTACTTGGCTTGGGTTAATGTCATAGCCCAAGCATTTTGTCGGTATGTTTTGCTCTAAGAAAGGGTTGGTATATAGACGACCTTGCATCAAAAGGTGTTTTGAGTCGACATCGATAGCTGGATACTGATCAATAAAAGCGCTTGAAGAGGACATACCAAGTTGATGGCAGAGCATCCTATCGAGCTTCTTGTCCAATTGGTCGTGAGAATTGGGACCAAACCATGTTTGCTCATGAAGTAGGTAGAACTTAATTGCCACTTCCCAGTGTTCTAATTTTTGCCTGCTCGTGTCTTCCAGGATAAAGTCGATTGCGCCAAGTGTTCGTCCCTCAACATTAATCTGAATCTCATCGTACTTGATTGAATAATTATCCGAAGTCATGATGACTTGTTCACATAAGTGTTGGTAGAGGAAGCCTAATCTAGGGTTTCCATCATAAGTATGCGACTCGTCGAGTGCTTGGTGGTTTGAGAATACACTGAGATCAGAAATGGGCGGCTTGATTTCTAGTAGCGGTGGTGAGCTAATCACCCATTGATAAAAGCGTTGCAGTTCAGTCATCGGTTCCTCGTAAACTTCAGGCATCTGTTCTCTAGAAACAGAGTGGAAGGGCTTTCGACATTCTACCCGTAAATTGATATAACGACGTTATTATGAAGGTAAGCTGGAAAGAAAAATGATTAACTTACAATTAGAAAAGCTACTTAACGAAAAACTGCAGCCACAGCAGATTAAAGATTACTGTCCTAATGGTCTTCAAGTTGAAGGCGCGACAGAAGTGAAGCGAATCGTTACTGGTGTAACAGCTTCTCAAGCCTTGATTGATAAAGCGGTAGAACTGAACGCAGACGCTTTGTTGGTTCATCACGGTTTCTTTTGGAAAGGTGAGTCAGAGGCAATTCGTGGCATGAAGGGCAAACGCATTCGCACTCTGATAAAGAATGACATTAACCTTTTGGGTTATCACTTACCTCTCGATATCCATCCTGAACTTGGTAACAACGCCAAACTCGCTGAACTGCTTGATATTGAAGTAGAAGGTGGCTTGGAAGGGCACCCACAATCGGTTGCTATGTTTGGTAGATTAAAGACACCGATGACCGGTGCTGAGTTTGCGGCAAAAATTGATCAAGTACTGAATCGTAAGCCGCTACATATTGCTCCTGAAAACGCAGATAAAATGATTGAAACGGTAGGTTGGTGTACTGGCGGCGGTCAAGATTACATTGAACTTGCAGCCTCTCAAGGTATCGACGCATTTATCTCTGGTGAAATTTCTGAGCGCACAACTTACTCGGCCCGCGAGCAAGACATCCATTATTTTGCTGCAGGTCACCATGCGACAGAACGCTACGGCGTGAAGGCACTAGGTGAGTGGTTAGCAAAAGAGCACTGCTTGGATGTTGAGTTTATCGATATCGATAACCCAGTTTAAGAGCAGATGCGAGATAAGGGGTACGAGTCGAGTGTATGCGTCGTTCTCTAGAATTGAGCAGGTAACCTGTATAGTTTATCTGCTCGCTTAAGGAGATCCCCAACTCATTCGTCCCTCGTTCTTGGGGATGACGATATTATTTTATTCGTTCACTTCGCATTCTTGAGGATGACGGGGTTGAGAGCGTACAAAAGAAAAGGGGTTGATGTTCTCACATCAACCCCTTTTAACATTATGATTTATAGCAACTATTCACGTTCGTGAAGTGCTTTAAAGTCACGTTGTTCTTCACCAGTATATAGCTGACGAGGACGACCGATACGGTTCGTCGGATCGCTGTGCATTTCGTTCCAGTGAGCAATCCAACCGATGGTACGAGACATCGCGAAGATTACTGTAAACATAGATACTGGAATACCGATTGCTTTCAGAATGATACCTGAGTAGAAATCTACGTTCGGGTATAGCTTCTTAGAAACAAAGTACTCATCAGAAAGAGCGATACGCTCAAGTTCCATCGCTACGTCTAGTAGTGGATCTTGGATGTTTAGCTCTTTAAGCACTTCGTGACACGCTTCGCGCATTACTGTTGCACGTGGGTCGTAGTTCTTGTAAACACGGTGACCGAAGCCCATCAAACGGAATGGGTCATCTTTGTCTTTTGCTTTCGCAACGTATTCTTCAATGTTATCTACGCTACCGATCTCTTCAAGCATGCGCAGACAAGCTTCGTTTGCACCGCCGTGAGCTGGGCCCCAAAGTGATGCGATACCTGCTGCGATACACGCAAACGGGTTAGCACCAGATGAACCAGCAAGACGCACTGTAGACGTAGAAGCGTTCTGTTCGTGGTCAGCATGTAGAGTGAAAATCTTATCCATTGCACGAGCAACGATAGGGTTCACTTCATACTCTTCACATGGGTTTGCAAACATCATGTGTAAGAAGTTTTCTGCGTAGCCTAGGTCGTTACGTGGGTAGATAAACGGCTGACCGATTGAATATTTGTAACACATTGCAGCCAGTGTTGGCATTTTTGAAATCAGGCGGTATGCCGCAATTTCACGGTGTGTATCGTTGTTGACATCAAGTGAGTCGTGGTAGAACGCCGCTAGAGCGCCTACAACACCACACATTACAGCCATAGGGTGAGCGTCACGACGGAAGCCGTGGAAGAAACTAGCGATTTGCTCGTGCACCATAGTGTGACGTGTCACGGTAGTCTTGAACTTTTCGTACTCAGCTCGAGATGGGGCTTCACCGTAAAGAAGTATGTAACATACTTCTAAGTAATCAGCGTTATTGGCAAGTTGGTCGATTGGATAACCACGATGTAAAAGAATGCCTTTTCCACCGTCAATAAAAGTGATTTGAGACTCACAGGATGCAGTGGCAAGAAAACCAGGGTCAAAAGTGAAAAAACCATTAGAACCTAGTGTACGAACATCGATCACTGGAGTACCAAGTACACCTTCTGTAATCGGCAGCTCGATTGGCGCTTGACCTTCAATGTGAAGGGTAGCTTTCTTATCCGCCATAACAATCTCCTTTGTTTATTATTTAATCCGTCCAGGATGTTTATGTGCCATTTTTTTACTGGTCTTACGTGGGAAAGTCAATTTTTCTGAAGCTTTGTGTGCACTTGTTAGTGTTTTTTACATTAAATTCGTTAAAAATCTGGTCTGTGTAGCATTATTTGTTACATCAATTGTATTAGAATGTTGCCAGTCGTATAGTGACGCTGAAAAGTTTGGTTAAAACCTTATAAAAGCAAGGCTAAGAAGAAATGTGAGGTGTCTTTCTTAATCGAGCAGTTAACAATTGTTTTACAATTATCTAAGGCTCAACTTCAGTTATTTGTTAAGTTAATGTTAAATTTTGAAGGTTTACAATCAAATTTTGTCCATAACAATATCATAAGGTTATTTAATGACCATAATGCTCAATGGAGCTGAGTGAGCAAGCCCGTGAAAGAAAGAAAGACAAGACCTGTTAATTTAGATTTACAGACCATCCACTTTCCAATCACAGCAATAGCTTCCATCCTACACCGTGTGTCTGGGGTGATAACTTTTGTCGCGATTGGAATTCTGCTTTGGTTACTATCCATTTCCCTCTCATCCCCAGTAGGCTTTGCCGAAGCTAGCGACATTGTCGATGGTTTCTTCGTGAAGTTTATTCTGTGGGGCATTTTAACCGCTTTGGCTTACCACATTGCTGGTGGTATTCGTCACCTTCTTATGGACCTTGGTCACTTTGAAGAGCTGGAATCTGGCGCTAAGAGCGCTAAGGTTGCATTCGCAGCAACAGCGGTATTGTCTCTACTAGCGGGGATCTTAGTATGGTAAACAACGTTTCTACTTTTGGTCGTAATGGTGTCCACGATTATCTATTGATTCGTGCTACTGCCATCATTATGACGCTTTACACTATCTACCTAGTTAGCTTTTGTGCTTTCTCTGGTTATATCTCTTACGCATCTTGGACGCAATTCTTTGGTGGAACCTTCACTAAAGTCTTCACCATGTTAGCGCTTACTTCTGTTTTGGTTCACGCGTGGATCGGCCTATGGCAAGTACTAACTGACTACATCAAATGCGCAAAACTGCGTGTTGGTCTTCAAGTCGGTGTTGTTGCAGTTCTTCTTGGATATTTCTTCTCTGGTCTGTTTATTTTGTGGGGTGCGTAAGTGACTATTCCTGTTCGTGAGTTTGATGCCGTAGTGATCGGCGCTGGTGGTGCAGGTATGCGTGCCGCACTGCAAATTTCTGAGCAAGGCCTTTCTTGTGCATTGCTTTCTAAAGTTTTCCCTACTCGTTCTCATACGGTTTCAGCGCAAGGCGGCATCACTGTTGCTCTTGGTAACGCGCATGAAGACCATTGGGAACAACATATGTATGACACAGTAAAAGGTTCTGATTACATCGGTGACCAAGACGCTATCGAATACATGTGTAAAAACGGTCCTGAGTCGGTAATCGAACTCGAAAAAATGGGCCTGCCTTTCTCTCGTTTTGAGAACGGTACTATTTACCAGCGTCCTTTCGGTGGTCAATCTAAAAACTTTGGTGGTGAGCAAGCGGCTCGTACCGCAGCTGCAGCCGACCGTACTGGTCACGCACTGCTTCATACGCTTTACCAACAAAACATTAAACACAAAACGACGGTTTTCTCTGAGTGGTATGCACTGGATCTTGTTAAAAACGAAGATGGTGCAATTTTAGGTACTACCGCGCTTTGTATGGAAACGGGCGAGGTTTGCTACTTCAAAGCGAAGGCAACAATCCTTGCGACTGGTGGTGCTGGTCGTATCTACGCATCAACAACCAATGCACACATTAACACTGGTGACGGTGTTGGTATGGCGATTCGTGCTGGCGTTCCTATGCAAGACATCGAAATGTGGCAGTTCCACCCGACGGGTATCGCTGGTGCAGGTGTATTGGTAACGGAAGGTTGTCGTGGTGAAGGTGGTTACCTTCTCAATAAAGACGGCGAACGCTTCATGGAACGTTACGCACCAAACGCTAAAGACTTAGCGGGTCGTGATGTTGTTGCTCGTTCAATGATGGTTGAAATTCGTGAAGGTCGCGGTTGCGATGGCCCTTGGGGTCCACACATCAAGCTTAAGCTTGATCATCTAGGTAAAGAGACACTTGAATCTCGTCTTCCTGGTGTATGTGAACTTTCTCGTACCTTTGCTCACGTTGATCCAGTGAAAGAGCCAATCCCAGTAATCCCGACATGTCACTACATGATGGGTGGTGTTCCAACACAAGTTTCTGGTCAAGCTATTAAGCAAACCGAAGACGGCAACGATGTTGAAATCCAAGGTCTCTTTGCTTGTGGTGAAATCGCATCAGTATCAGTACATGGTGCCAACCGTCTAGGTGGTAACTCACTGCTTGATTTAGTGGTATTTGGTCGTGCGACAGGTCTACACCTAGGTGAGACACTGAAGAAGCAAGACGAAGCGAAACCTGCAACTGAAGCTGACATTGAGCGTTCACTAGAGCGTTACAACCGTTGGGAAAACAGCACAGACGGCGAAGATCCAGCGCAAATCCGTAAAGATCTTCAGCAATGTATGCAGAACAACTTCTCAGTATTCCGTGAAGGCAAAGCAATGGCTGAAGGCCTAGAAGAGCTAAAAGCGATTCGCGAGCGTCTGAAAAATGCACACCTATCTGATAAGTCTACAGAGTTCAACACTCAACGTATCGAGTGTCTAGAGCTTGAAAACTTGATGGAAACGGCATTCGCAACGGCTGTTGCTGCAAATTTCCGTACAGAGAGCCGTGGCGCACACGCTCGATTCGATTTCCCTGACCGTGATGATGAGCAATGGCTATGCCACTCACTTTACAACCCAGAGTCAGAGAGCATGACTAAGCGTGGTGTAAACATGGAACCTATCCATCGTGAAGCGTTCCCACCAAAAGCACGTACGTACTAAGGAGATATGACCATGAAACTGAATTTCTCTTTATATCGTTACAATCCAGATGTCGACCAGAAACCTTATATGAAGGAATACACTCTAGAAGTGGATGAAGGTTCAGACATGATGCTTTTGGATGCGCTTATTCTGTTGAAAGAGCAAGATCCAACAATCTCATTCCGTCGCTCATGCCGTGAAGGTGTATGTGGCTCGGATGGTTTGAACATGAACGGTAAAAATGGCCTAGCGTGTATCACGCCATTGTCTGCGCTTTCGGGCCAAGACAAGATTGTGATTCGCCCACTGCCTGGCTTACCCGTTGTTCGTGACCTGATTGTAGACATGACTCAGTTCTACGATAACTACGAAAAAGTGAAGCCATTCTTAGTGTCTGATGGCAATGTGCCACCGGCTCGTGAAAACTTACAAAGCCCTGATGAGCGTGCTCATTTAGATGGATTGTACGAATGTATCATGTGTGCATGTTGTACAACGTCATGCCCATCATTCTGGTGGAACCCTGACAAATTCATCGGACCAGCAGGCCTGCTTGCAGCGTACCGTTGGCTAATTGATAGCCGAGATACAGCGACAGACGAACGTTTGTCCGATCTTGATGATGCATTTAGCGTTTTTCGTTGCCATGGCATCATGAATTGTGTAAGTGTTTGTCCTAAGGGATTAAATCCGACGAAAGCTATTGGTCACATCAAGACCATGCTAGTGAATCGTTCGGTTTAAGTTATATAAAAATTGCCGCCCTAGAAGTTTTGGGGCGGCCTTTTAATAGCTCGGCATAGACCGCAGCAAACGTGAAAACTACTGGTTAAGGGAAAATATGCACAACGGCGTGATGAAGGCATGGCTCGAGTCTTCACACTTGGCTGGCGCCAATGCAACGTACGTAGAAGAACTCTATGAACTGTATCTAAGTGACCCAGATTCGGTAAGTGACGAATGGAGAAGTGTTTTTGAAGAACTGCCTGTGCAAGCTTCAGAGACAGTGGAACAACCACACTCTCGTGTTCGTGAATACTTCCGTCGACTCGCTCAAGAAACAAAGCATTACAGTGTCCAAGTTAGTGATCCAGATGTCGATGCGAAACAAGTAAAGGTTCTGCAACTTATTAATGCCTATCGATTCCGAGGGCATCAAGCAGCAAATCTAGACCCCCTAGGTTTATGGAAAAGAGCGACAGTTGATGAACTGGACCCTTCTTTCCACACTCTTACCGAAGATGACCTCAATGAGACGTTCAACGTCGGCTCTTACGCCATTGGCCAAGAGACGATGGTGCTTAAAGATCTCTACAAATCTCTAAAGCAAACGTATTGCGGCTCTATTGGTGCTGAATACATGCACATGACAAATACAGAGCAAAAGCGTTGGATCCAACAACGTTTAGAGTCTGTATCTGGTCAACCCTCTTTCAACAAAGAAGAAAAGCAAGCTTTCCTAGAAGAGCTAACTGCTGCTGAAGGTCTTGAGCGCTATCTTGGTGCGAAATTCCCAGGAGCAAAACGCTTCTCGTTGGAAGGTGGTGATGCTCTTATCCCAATGACGAAAGAAATTATTCGTCATGCTGGCGGACAAGGCATGCGTGAAGTTGTTGTTGGTATGGCTCACCGTGGTCGTCTAAACATGTTGGTCAACGTGCTTGGTAAAAAGCCACAAGACCTGTTTGACGAGTTTGCGGGCAAGCACGATGACACGTGGGGTACTGGTGATGTGAAATACCACCAAGGCTTCTCTGCGGACTTCGCAACGCCAGGCGGCAACGTTCACTTAGCACTAGCATTTAACCCATCTCACTTAGAAATCGTAAACCCGGTAGTTATCGGTTCAGTACGTGCACGTCAAGATCGCCTTGGTGATAATGATGGTAGCCGTGTACTTCCAATTACTATCCACGGTGACTCAGCTATCGCTGGTCAGGGTGTAGTACAAGAGACGTTTAACATGTCTCAAGCTCGTGGTTTCTGTGTAGGTGGTACGGTTCGTATCGTTGTAAACAACCAAGTTGGTTTTACAACGTCTAACCCTCGCGATACACGCTCTACGATGTACTGTACCGATATCGCGAAGATGGTTCAGGCTCCGATTTTCCACGTTAACTCTGATGATCCAGAAGCGGTTGCGTTTGTTGCGCGTCTTGCATTGGATTACCGTAATACGTTTAAGCGTGATGTTGTTATTGATTTGGTTTGTTACCGTCGCCACGGTCACAATGAAGCCGATGAGCCGAATGCAACACAGCCTTTGATGTACCAAAAAATCAAGAAGCACCCAACACCACGTAAGCTTTACGCTGACGTGCTAATGGAGCGCGGTGAGTTTGGTATTGATACAGCAACTCAGCTAGTTAACGAATATCGTGATGCACTTGATCACGGTGAAGTTGTGGTTAAAGAGTGGCGTCCAATGGCACTTCACTCAGTAGACTGGTCTCCTTACCTAGGTCACGACTGGAACATCGAGTGGGATAACAAGATTGATATCGAGCGCCTGAAAGAGCTTGGTACCAAACTTTGTCAATACCCGGACAGCCACAAGCTGCAAAGCCGAGTAAATAAACTGTACAACGATCGTACTGCCATGGTGAATGGTGAGAAACAAGTCGATTGGGGTATGGCTGAAACTCTGGCATACGCAACACTTGTTGACGACGGTAAGCGTATTCGTATCTCAGGGCAAGATTCAGGTCGTGGTACGTTCTTCCACCGTCACTCAGTACTGCACAATCAATCAGATGCAAGCACGTATGTTCCTCTTGCGAACATTCATGATAAACAAGGGCCATTCCAAGTGTTTGACTCTGTGTTATCTGAAGAAGCGGTACTCGCATTTGAGTATGGTTACGCGACAGCAGAGCCAAGCGGTCTAACCCTTTGGGAAGCTCAATTTGGTGACTTCGCAAACGGTGCACAAGTTGTTATCGACCAATTCATTTCATCAGGTGAGCAAAAGTGGGCACGTCTATGTGGTCTAACTATGCTGCTTCCTCACGGTTATGAAGGCCAAGGCCCGGAGCACTCTTCTGCACGTCTTGAGCGTTACCTTCAGTTATGTGCTGAACAAAACATGCAGGTTGTTGTTCCTTCAACACCAGCTCAGGTTTACCACATGATTCGCCGTCAGGTTGTTCGACCAATGCGTCGTCCACTGATTGTAATGTCACCTAAGTCATTGCTTCGTCACCCTCTGTGTACTTCTTCTCTTGAAGATTTGGCAGAAGGCACGTTCCAACCAGCTATCGCAGAAATTGATGACCTGGCGCCTGAGAACGTAAAACGCGTCGTGTTCTGTTCAGGTAAGGTTTACTTTGACCTGCTTGACCAAAGACGTAAGAACGAGCAAGACGATGTCGCTATTGTACGTATTGAGCAACTTTACCCGTTCCCTTATGAGGATGTGAGAGCTGCCATCGCACAATACACAAATGTAGTCGATTACGTTTGGTGTCAAGAAGAGCCACAAAACCAAGGCGCTTGGTACAGTAGCCAACATAATTTCCGAGCTGCTATCCCAGTAGGTGCTGATATTCAATACGCAGGTCGTCCTGCATCAGCATCACCAGCTGTTGGCTATATGTCAGTACACTTGAAACAACAAAAAGCGTTAGTTGACGACGCTTTGACCCTACTTAAGAACTAGAAGTAAAAGGAAAATACGCACATGACAATTGAAATTCTGGTTCCAGATTTACCTGAATCTGTGGCTGATGCAACAGTTGCTACTTGGCACAAAAAACCGGGCGAAGCGGTTGCACGTGATGAAGTCATTGTAGATATCGAAACAGATAAAGTAGTTCTAGAAGTACCGGCTCCTGAAGCGGGTGTTCTGGAAGCTATCATCGAAGAAGAGGGTGCTACGGTACTTTCTAAGCAGCTTCTGGCTAAAATCAAGCCGGGTGCTGTCGCTGGTGAACCAACGAAAGACACCACTGAAGATACAGAAGCATCTCCTGATAAGCGCCATAAAGCTGCGCTAACAGAAGAGAACAACGACGCGCTAAGCCCAGCTGTTCGTCGCCTGCTTGCTGAGCACAACCTACAACCAGCTGACGTTAAAGGCACTGGTGTTGGTGGTCGTATTACTCGTGAAGACATCGACGCACACCTAGCAGCAGCGAAAGCGGCTCCGGCAGCAGCATCTGCACCAGCAGTTGAAGCGCCAGCAGCGGCTCGCAGCCAAAAACGCGTGCCTATGACTCGCCTGCGTAAGACAGTTGCAAACCGTCTTCTAGAAGCGAAAAACAGCACAGCAATGCTGACTACTTTCAACGAAGTGAACATGAAGCCAATCATGGACCTTCGTAAGCAGTACAAAGACCAATTCGAGAAACGTCACGATACGCGTCTTGGCTTCATGTCTTTCTACGTGAAAGCAGTAACAGAAGCACTGAAGCGTTTCCCAGAAGTGAACGCTTCTATTGATGGTACAGATATCGTTTACCACAACTACTTCGACATCAGCATGGCGGTATCTACGCCACGTGGTCTAGTGACTCCAGTACTCAAAGACTGTGACACACTAGGTTTCGCTGATATCGAAAAAGGCATCAAAGAGCTAGCAATCAAAGGTCGTGACGGCAAGCTAACGGTTGATGAACTGATGGGCGGCAACTTCACTATCACAAACGGTGGTGTATTTGGTTCTCTAATGTCTACGCCAATCATCAACCCGCCTCAAGCGGCAATTTTGGGTATGCACAAAATCCAAGACCGTCCAATGGCTGTTGATGGCAAGGTAGAGATTCTACCAATGATGTACCTAGCGCTTTCTTACGACCACCGTCTAATCGATGGCCGTGAATCAGTTGGCTTCCTAGTGGCCATCAAAGAGCTTCTAGAAGATCCTGCACGTCTGCTATTAGACGTTTAGTATCGCTAAAACGTCTAGTTAACCCCGTTAGCTAGACGTAAAAAGTTTCAAAGGCTAGGCTGCTCAACGTCTGGCCTTCAATTGAACTGTAAAGCCATTAGAAAATGGACAGCAGTTGTTTTGAGAAGACCCTACAGACGTAACACAGGAAACTGTGTCGTTATGGAAATAATAATCCCTTAAGGGAAAATAAACGGAATATCAAAATGAATTTGCATGAATACCAAGCCAAACAGCTGTTTGCAGAATTCGGTTTGCCTGTACCAGAAGGTTTCGCATGTGATACTGCACAAGAAGCTTTCGAAGCTGCAGGTCGTATCAGTACAGCCAAGAAAGTCGTTAAGTGTCAAGTACACGCTGGTGGCCGCGGTAAAGCGGGCGGCGTAGAGCTACATGACACCAAAGAAGGCGTTAAAGAGTTTGCACAAAAGTGGCTAGGTAAAAACCTAGTGACTTACCAAACAGACGCTAATGGTCAGCCTGTAACTAAGATCCTAGTTGAAGAAGCATCAAACATTGCTAACGAACTTTACCTAGGTGCTGTTGTTGACCGCGCAACGCGTAAAATTGTATTCATGGCGTCAACTGAAGGCGGTGTGGACATTGAGAAAATCGCTGAAGAAACTCCAGAGTTGATTCACCAATCAGCGATCGATCCTCTAGTAGGCCCTCAAGCTTACCAAGGCCGTGAACTGGCGTTCAAACTTGGTCTAGTTGGCGATCAAATCAAACAGTTCGTTAAGATCTTCATGGGTCTTGGACAAATGTTCTCTCAGTACGACCTAGCTCTACTAGAAATCAACCCGCTTGTAATTACTGGCGAAGGCAACCTGCTTTGTCTAGACGGCAAGATCAACATCGACTCAAACGCGATGTACCGTCAGCCTAAACTACGTGAAATGCACGATCCATCTCAAGAAGATGAGCGCGAAGCACACGCAGCACAGTGGGAACTGAACTACGTAGCACTAGATGGTAACGTTGGCTGTATGGTTAACGGTGCAGGCCTTGCGATGGGTACGATGGATATCGTAAACCTACACGGCGGCAAGCCAGCAAACTTCCTTGATGTAGGCGGCGGCGCGACAAAAGAACGTGTAGCTGAAGCATTCAAGATCATCCTTTCTGATGACAATGTTAAAGCAGTACTCGTAAACATTTTCGGTGGCATCGTTCGTTGTGACATGATCGCTGAAGGTATTATCGGTGCAGTTAAAGAAGTCGGCGTAACAGTTCCTGTAGTTGTTCGTCTAGAAGGTACAAACGCAGACCTAGGTCGCGAAGTACTTGCTAATTCTGATGTTGATATCATTGCAGCTGAATCTCTAACAGATGCTGCTCAGAAAGTTGTTGCTGCTGCGGAGGCTAAATAATGTCTGTATTAATTAACAAAGACACTAAAGTAATCTGTCAGGGTTTCACTGGCGGTCAAGGTACATTCCACTCAGACCAAGCTATCGCATACGGTACGCAAATGGTTGGTGGTGTTTCACCTGGTAAAGGTGGTCAAACTCACCTAGGCCTTCCAGTATTCAACACAGTACGTGAAGCGGTAGAAGTAACTGGCGCAACAGCAACAGTTATCTACGTACCAGCTCCTTTCTGTAAAGATGCAATCCTAGAAGCGATTGATGCAGGTATCGAACTGATCGTAACGATCACTGAAGGTATCCCTACAACAGATATGATCGACGTTAAAGTGAAGCTAGAAGAAACTGGCGTTCGCATGATCGGTCCTAACTGTCCAGGTCTTATCACTCCAGACGAGTGTAAGATTGGTATCATGCCTGGTCACATCCACAAGAAGGGTAAAGTAGGTATCGTATCTCGCAGCGGTACTCTGACATACGAAGCAGTTAAGCAAACAACAGATGAAGGCTTTGGTCAGTCTACATGTGTTGGTATCGGTGGTGACCCTATCCCAGGTTCAAACTTCATTGATATCTTGAAACTTTTCCAAGAAGACCCAGAAACTGAAGCAATCGTAATGATTGGTGAAATCGGTGGTACTGCGGAAGAAGAAGCGGCTGATTTCATCAAAGCAAACGTAACTAAGCCAGTTGTATCTTACATCGCTGGTGTTACTGCTCCTCCGGGCAAACGTATGGGCCACGCAGGCGCAATCATCTCTGGCGGTAAAGGTACTGCTGAAGATAAATTCGCAGCACTAGAAGCAGCAGGCGTTAAGACTGTTAAGTCTCTTGCTGACATCGGTAAAGGCCTACGTGAAATCACGGGTTGGTAATCAGCTGGCTTTTATCGATTGAGATAGAAGTTAATTGAAACGATATTAAAAAGGCTTGGTCACTGACCAAGCTTTTTTTATGTTTTCGAGATACGAGATCGTACTGCTAAGTGCTAAGCTCGACTTCTAACCATTTGAGATAGCATAAACATTGCTGCCGCACTGATAACCACAGACGGGCCAGCAGGCGTATCATAGAACCAAGACAAGCTTAATCCACCGAATACAGCGATAGAGCCAATAATTGATGCAAGGAAGGCCATCTGCTCAGGTGTGCTCGAGAACTTCCTTGCCGTTGCTGCAGGAATAATCAGTAGCGATGTCATGATTAACGCACCAACAAACTTCATACCGACAGCAATCACGATACCGACCAATAGCATCAGAATCAGACGCATTAAATCTATGTTGATGCCATCAACCGCCGCGAGATCTTCGTTAACCGTCGTTGATAGTAGTGGTCGCCAAAAGATAGCAAGTACTAATCCAATCACAGCAGCACCCGCATAGATGAACACTAAATCCGTTGGAGATACTGCCAGCAAGTCACCAAATAGGTAGCTCATTAGGTCAACACGAACGTTATCTAAGAAACTTACAGCAACCAAACCAAGTGATAGCGCACTGTGCGCCAAAATACCGAGTAGGGTATCGGTCGCGACCAGCTTTTGTTTTTGTAAAGTCACTAGCAACACGGCCAGCATCAAACAACAAATCAGCAGCGCGAAATACAAGTTAATGTTGAACAGAAAGCCAAGTGCTAAGCCCATCAAAGAAGCGTGAGCAAGCGTGTCACCAAAGTAAGCCATCTTACGCCACACCACGAATGAACCTAGTGGGCCTGCAATTAGTGCAATACCCAAACCCGCCAAAATAGAGGGAAGAAGAAACTCAAGCATTAGTGGTGTCCGTGTTTATGGTTTGAACATTCATGCACGTCGCCTTCGACAGGCTGGCCTGCGAGATCATGATGGTGATGTTCGTGTTGGTGATGATAAAACGCTAGCGTCTCTTGGGGCGCGGTGCCAAAGAGCGCAATATACGAAGGATGGTGTTTGATGTCTGCAGGTGCGCCTGAGCAACAGATGTGGTGGTGTAAACAGATAACATCGTCTGTTTTTGCCATCACTAAATGCAGATCGTGTGAAACCATAAATACGGCACAACCAAAGCGGTGGCGAATGGTGTCAATCAAGTCATACAGGTCTATTTGCCCTTGAACGTCGACGCCTTGAGCCGGTTCATCGAGAACCAGTAGATCTGGTCTTCTTAGCAATGAACGAGCAATGAGCACACGTTGGTTTTCTCCGCCAGATAGCTGGTGCATGTTACTCTTCTGCAGATGTTCAGCACCAACAAGCTTCAATGCTTCAAGGATCTCTTGCTGACTGAAATTGCCAGTGAGTTTTAGAAAACGCTCTACGTTGAGCGGTAGGGAATCATTGAGCTTTAATTTTTGTGGTACATAGCCAATTTTCAGTTTTTTAGCTTTTGTTATTGTGCCTGAAAATTTGGTCTGTAAACCCAGTACCACTTTTACTAATGTCGACTTTCCTGCACCGTTTGGCCCAATCAGGGTGGTGATTCTGCCGCGCTCTAAATTTAGAGAGATGTTGTCTAGAACTTTTCGACCGTCAAATTCGACGCTCACAGAATCTAGTTGGATTAAGTTATCCATGAATAGAACTCATTTGCAATTCGCTAATGTTATAATGTAACATTTACCTCAAGCCTAAGCTACTTTTCTATTATCGAGGGATTATGTCACGTTCATCTTTTATACTTGCTACTTTGCTTTTAGCGCCAAGTGTTGCAAGTGCCAATACTATTCTAACAAGCTTCAAACCAATTCAAATGATTGTGACAGAACTAACGCAAGGTGTTAGTGAACCGGAAGTGTTGATGAACAGCAATGCTTCGCCGCACGATTATGCGCTCAAACCATCAGATGTCAAAAAAGTTCATAGTGCAGATATGGTTGTTTGGTTTGGTCCAGACTTAGAAGCGTTCCTGACCAAGGTGATTGAGTCGAACGATAACGTTATCGAAATCGCTAAAATCCCTGGCATCAACTTACGCGCTTATGGACACGAAGAGCATGACCATGATGCACACGAAGGCCACCACCACGGCTGCCATGACCCGCATTTTTGGTTGGGGATCGATCAGGTTGAAGTTGCCGCGAAATACATCTCAGACAAGCTAATTGAAACTGACCCAGACAACGCAATGGCGTACCAAGAGAATCTCGATTCATTCCTGATTGCATTGAAAGAGAAGCAACAGTCTATTCGAGAGCAACTTGCACCCGTGAAAGACAAAGGTTACTACGTTTTTCATGACGCGTATGGTTACTTTGAGCAAGAGTTTGAGCTAAATAACTTAGGTCACTTTACGGTGAGCCCAGAGCGTAAGCCGGGTGCAAAAAGCCTGATCGCTATTAAGAAAACGATAGTACGTGAAAACGTTCAATGTGTGTTTTCTGAGCCTCAATTCACTCCTGCTGTGATTGAATCAGTGACGCGCGGAAGTAACGCAAAACAAGGTCAGCTTGACCCTATCGGTTCAACAGTTGAAGTGAAGAGTGGAAGCTATTTCGATTTTCTTCAGCAACTTACAGATAGCTATACAAGTTGCTTAGACGAGAAGTAAGTCATAAACGAGTATTCTTTACTCTACTTTGCTCTCGTTAATTTATGAATCATGCCGCTTTTTGCGGCATTTTCGTGACCGCTAAGATAAAACCTCCTAACAAATAACAAACCTCCTTTCTCCTTTTCTAATTTCCGCTAAAATGGAAAGATAATAATAAGCACAAAAAAACTCAGTTTTTGGTTTAGCAACGATAAGACGTTGTGGTACCCAAAATTTCATGTGTTGTTGCTGTTCAGGATTAAGAGTTGTATCGAATTATCTTCAAAATGTTCATGTTAATGAGCATTTCATTTAGCGTTCTAGCGGTAAATACCTCGCCCTCCGTTTTCTATCCTTTGCCCGCTCAAGCGCAAGGGAATTTCCTTGCGGCTAAAAACTTGTATTTAGGTGCCGGAGGTGGGCTCTGGGTTCATGATGTGCATGGAAAAGTACTCTTTTACGATGGTCGAACTCTATTCCCTCGCAAGGGAAGCTTACTGCAATTTTCTTCGGAAAGAGTCGCCTTTCTGAACGATGAGTTTTGGACATTTTTCGGCAATGAGGTCTATCGACATAACCCTGGAATTGGCAACGAATTGGCGTTTAGCCTAAGTCCCGGCGCTGAAATAGCGAATATCGGTGCATCAGGCGATTATATTTGGGTTACTGACGGCAGTAATTTCTATACCTACAACACTCAATCTTTAGAATTCAACACCTACTCTCTACTTAAACTGTACCGATACAATAACAGCAGTGACATTGCGATTAACGACGCTGAGTGGGTACTATCAAAGTGGGTGCTAGCGACCAGTTCTGGCGTTTACCTTTCAGAGAATCAAGAGTTTACCCATGTCACCGCATCAGACAAAAACCATATTGAGACGGTTTATTTTTCGAATGCTCGACGTGAGTTAGTGATCGGTACTTTAAATGGTGCTGTGATTGTTGATCTCGCGAACCCAGACAAAGAGACCATCGTTAAAGGGTCGCATGTTCTCTCGTTGGCCGAAACTTCGGACCAGTATTGGATTGGTACAGAGCACGGCCTTATTAGCTACAACTTTATTACGGGACAAATTACTCGATTCGAACAAGCCGCTAGTCAAGACTTCTCGTTACCGGGTGAGAAAATATATTCGTTGATAAACGATCATGCTGGTGGTATGTGGGTTGCGACAAACAACGGTATCCGATACTTCTCACTGTTCAGCAAAACCTTCTCGAGAACACCCCTAACTGGAATGGGCATGCATTCGAGTAGTGTGGTGATCAATAAAGTACTGCCTGTCAGTGACCAGTTATCTTGGGTCGCGTCTTCAATGGGGCTCTACTTGGTTGATTCTGAAAGTGAAGAGAACCCAATTCGTGTTTACTCTAACCCTGTTAATGATTTTGAGATCTTTGGCTCTTCCATTTGGTTGGCGACCGAACAAGGTATCATCAGTCTAAATACGGAAACACTACAACCCGAAGCCCTTGATTTACCAAGGCCAATTGAGGGAGTGCGTGTTGAAAACCTTGCGCTTCAAGCCGATAACGTTCTTTGGATGACCTCTGGGCAAAACCTCTATTCGTTATCTATCGAAACCATGAAACTGACGAGTTATGGCACTGACTGGTTAGTCGACAAGTTCTTGCCTGCGAAGATCACCGCTCTCAATGTAGGCTTGCTAGGTCGCATCTATATAGGAACGGATCATGGCTTCTACTCGTTCATTGATAAACGAATTAGCTTTAGTCGTTCCAGCGAACGGTTTGGCAAAGTCGTCGATATTGAAAAAGCGAAGGATGGAGCGCAGTGGTTTGCGAGCAGTTATGGCGTGTATCGAATCCCGGATGACAGCTCTATTATTCAAGAAATCACTCTTGTTGAAGACAATATTAGCCCCAACTGCCTGATAAGCGATGACAATGGTGTTTGGTTAGGCTCTTCGAAAGGCATCAGTTATTACGGATTGGATGGGCAACTGCATAAACACATAGGTTCGCCATTTGGTTTGATCACCAATGAACTGGCGGCAGGAGCGTGTGCTCTTTTTTACAGTCAAGATAGCCAACCTTCGAGGCTTGTTTTCGGCTCAAAGTATGGTGTAGTCAGCGCGTTATCTAACGAGTTACTGGTATCAACTACACCTCATAGCCGTGCCTTGTTGAGTAAGATAAGTGTCGACCAACAAACGGTATCACTTGGCGGGAAAACGGCAGAGCTGGATGAGATTCCTTATGGTTCATCGATGGGGTTTAAGCTAGGTATCTTACCAGCAACGTTCGCACCTGCGATGGAATACCGACTGAGCGACGATGAACCTTGGAGTGAGTTTGAAGGGGGCTTGTTAACGCTCGATCATCTTCTTCCAGGGGATTACACACTTGAAGTGAAGCCGGTTAAAGGCTCCCATTATCGCTTTGTGTCAACCAATCAAAGCTTCTCGATTGCGGAGCCTTGGTATCTGACCAATTGGGCTGCAGCAAGCTCTCTGATATTACTGATTGGCGTTGTGACTATCTTAGTCTTTTGGCGTTCGCGTTATGTCACTTTTGCCAACCGGCACTTAAAAGCGCAAGTTGCACTGAAGACAGACCAATTGAGGCACCAAAGCCGGATATTACTCGCCACTAATCAACAGCTTAAAAAGCAGCTATCCGTGAAGAATGCGCTTGTGTCTCACACTGCCAATGAACTCTCTTCTGAAGTGAATCATATTGCTGCGATGCTCCCGAATTGGAATGACGAGCTCGGGAAGTCGCCGATTCTAACCTTGAAAAATGGCTTAGCTCAATTGAGTAATACGCCTCAAGGAGAAGGGCAAGTTTGTTACGATATAATTTTAATCTTAGAGGTGGTACTCAAAGCTTGGCAGGATGACTTAACCAAAGCCGGTATTGAACTGGATATTAAAGTCGAAACAAAACAACGATATGTCTCGTTGCTGTATTTTAATCTCGATATTATCTTCAATAGCTTGGTTGCGAGCATCATCAAGAGAAACTTTAAGTCGCAGAGTATGGTGGTTCTGGTTGAAGAGGTTAAGGAGCATCTTGTTGTGACCATTCGAGATCATGGGATGCCTTTCCCTAAACTGGCATCAAGCATGGGTGACAATACCGGAAAGTCGACCGACCTTAACATCGAAAAGCTGCCGCTATTGATGAATCAGAGCGGTGGTGAGCTTAATGCCTTGGTTTCGGAGTCTCAAAATAAGGTTCAGCTTTCGTGGCCAATTGAGTATCAAGTACTCGACAATCTTGAAGCCAGCACAATTGAACAGATTGAAACCATTAAGCTTGCCGCCTCAACACCAGAGCAACAAAAACTGACAGCGGAACAAGAGTGGAAGAACAGAGTGTCGCAGCTTGTGAGTGAAAACTACGCTGATGCCGAGTTCAGTACTGCAACTGCCGCTAAGTATTTGTTTATGTCTGAGAGAAGCTTACAGAGACGCTTTAAATCGGCTTACAACAAGACCTTCAAAGAGCACTTGAATGAAGTACGTCTAGAGCATGCGTGTGAGCGCTTACTCGCTGGAGAGAAGATCTCTGATGTGGCGTTTGATTCGGGGTTCAATGACCCTTCCTATTTCAGTCAAAGGTTTAAGCACCACTTTGGCATGTCACCATCTAAGTTTGCTGAAAACAACGAAGAGTAGCACGCAGCGGATACTCAGCTAGAACATAAATAAAGATACTTTAGCCTCGACATTCGTGTTGGGGCTTTTTTATGCTTCTACGAGATACGAGATACGAGATACGAGATACGAGATACGAGATACGAGATACGAG